>NZ_JBQHVU010000032.1:0-9961 GCF_052064335.1 Candidatus Weimeria sp. HCP3S3_B5
AAAAGCGTGCCGCAAAATGCAACACGCTCTGGTAGGAATATTTAGTTAACTCAGATAATAAAATGCAGTTTTTGTGACGCCGGAGGGAATTTTAATTTGGCGTATGACACTCATAGTCAATCCCTGCCGCTGCTGCCTGTGATTCCTGCTTTTCGTGGGGGATATGGTATTCCTTATCCCCACGGATCAGGTAGCTGCCAGTCTGGTGGAAATGGAACGGAACCCGGTAGAGAGTGCATTGCATTTCAGTTGCTATCACCCAACCATAGTTCAGCGGACGGATATCTGGACATTCACCGGATTCTCCACCGACTGAGACACATTCTATGCTGTCGTGGTATTTCTCAAGATATTGGGTGATATTGATGGCCTCTAGCATAGGCTCGTGAATGATCTCCTTATGTCTGATAGGGAGGGTATCTGCAAGGTGTATTCCGGTAGGATACTTGGCGGCAGGTGTGATGATTACTGGCTTAAAGCGGAGGAAACAGAATACTATAGAAGATATATAGATACCCTTGACAGACTGTGCTAACTGCTTTACACGAAGAATGATTACAGCACGATCAGAAAATATTGTCTGAAAGCACTGGGGACTGATGCGTATGACCATAGGATCTATCACTGGCTGATACTTTATATGTATATGACAGGGGACTGGAAGTCATGCGGCCATTTTTACCGTATGGCAAGAAAAAAGCTCGGAGATGGGTATTTTGAAAAGTTACATGAAGATATACTGATGCGGCATAATTTCGATGGAAAAACTGTATTTGGAATATTAGATGCATAAAATTACGGATTACACGTAATAATATTGACGAAAATCACAATGTCTGCTATCTTATACTCATAGGAGGCAGATAATATGTTGATCCAGTTCAGAATGAAAAATGTACTGTCGTTTAAGGATGAAGCCGTATTTGACATGACCGCCGTTACCGCATACAAGGAACTGAAGAATCATCTTGTGTCATTACCGGATGATGAGAGCCTGGTCCGTGTGGCTGCTGTCTATGGGGCAAATGCCAGTGGTAAGACGAATTTCTATCGTGGCATGGATATATTCCGGACAATTGTAATCGATTCAATGAATCCAAAGGATGATGTGAAAGACAGCACTTTAAAGCAGGAGTATCTGCCATATTCATTTGAAAAAGATATGCAGAATTTGGAATTCTCTATAGTTCTAAGCGATGATGGGAATGAATACACATATGGCTTTGAATATGATGCAGAGCGTATCGTAAGTGAGTGGCTCTATGTGAAAAGTTATCGTACAAACAGATCATCTGCCATAATCGAACGTGAAGCAGCTGATATAGAACTCGGAAGCTCTGTGAGACGTGAATGCGAAAAATACAGTTCACAGATCCCGGACACGGGTCTGGCACTGACATTTTTTAGTCGGCTGAACCTGAAAACTGATATCTTCAGGAATCTGTTTGAAATGATCCAGGGGATGGTGATCGTAAATAATGATTACTTTGAGAAGAAGGATACTGTCACCAGTTATCTTCCTGATGTGCTAAGAGATAATAAGAATGAGCTGCTGAAATTTCTGAAGTCCATTGATACAGAAATCGTTGATGTGGAACAGGGTGGAAGGAAAGATGAATTCTATACTACACACATTGGAGCAGATGGAGAAAAGTACCAGCTGAACCTGTATAATGAATCAAGCGGTACTATCAGGGCTATACTGATCTTTATTGCTGCGTCATATGTGATCTCAATGAATTCGGTGATGGTTGTAGATGAGCTGAATGTCAAGCTGCATCCGCTGCTTCTGAAGTTTTTTATAGATATGTTCTACGAGTCCGGAGTCAGGGCACAACTCGTCTACACAACGCATGATACGACTCTTATGGACAGAAGATATTTCAGACGTGACCAGATCTGGTTTGTACAGAAGGATGCATATGGCTGTTCAGAGCTTGAGGCTATGTCTGATTACAGGGTCAGATCGGATGCTTCATTTGAGAGGTCATATCTTGCAGGTGTTTTCGGCGGAATCCCGAAGCTTAAAACTTTTCCATGAAGGCAGGTGTTTCAGGTGGGAAGTGATGATCTTTTCAAAAAGAGGCATGCTAAACGTAGAAAGAAAGAGCATGATTTCAAAGAGACAAAGCCGGACTCTTTTCTGATAGTTACGGAAGGTACGCGTACAGAACCCAACTACTTCTCTGGTCTCAAAAGGCGCATGGAAGAAAAATACGGCAGTACGGTTGATATTCAGGAAATGCCTGAGATAGATATCCGTGGCGAGGGTATGGCTACAGAACGACTTATAGAAGCTGCTGACATATATGTCAGTCAGGGAAAGGTGATGTATCAGAATGTCTGGCTTGTATTCGACAAAGATGATTTTCTGGATTTTGATGAGGCAATAGAAGAAGGCCACAAACGCGGATACAGAGTCGCATGGAGCAATCAGAGCTTTGAATACTGGCTGTTCCTGCATTTCAGCTATAGTGATTCTGATCTGCACAGGCATGAGTGGATCAAAAAATTGGGTGAACTGTTCAATGCTTATGGGCTTTCAAAGAATGGTTATAGTAAAAATATGGAGGATCTGTATGATAAGCTTGATTCCATATGCGGAGTAGAAACGGCAATCGGAAATGCAAAGCGTAGAATGGCGGGATTTGTCGAAGGACGTGACAAACCGTCTGAATACAGTCCTGGGACAATGGTTCATATCCTTGTCGAACAGCTGCATAGTTATCTGAAGGAGATTTGCAATGGCTCGTAAGATACTGATTGTAATTGACATGCAGAATGATTTCATAGATGGAGCTCTCGGCACAAAGGAAGCCGTGGCGATTGTTCCATCAGTGATTAAAAAGATAAAGAGTTATCCGAAGAAAGATGTATTTGCTACACGTGATACACATCCAGAGAACTACATGGATACGCAGGAGGGGAGATATCTGCCTGTACCGCACTGTATCAAAGGTACTGATGGGTGGCAGATAAGAAAAGAGATTGCTGACATTATCGATGAGGATAATGTAATCGACAAGCCGACATTCGGTTCAGTGAAACTGGCAGAAAAGATCAGTGAGCTAGCGGCAGCAGAGGATATCGAGATAGAACTTGTCGGACTCTGCACGGATATTTGTGTGGTAAGCAATGCGCTTCTTCTGAAAGCATACCTGCCTGAAGTGAGGATATCGGTCGATCCTTCATGCTGTGCGGGCGTGACGCCAGAGAAGCATGAGGCAGCGCTTGAGACTATGAGGTCATGTCAGATACAAGGGATATAAAGAGATGTCAGATATGAAACCTGTATATGATGGCATGGATATGTTTGAAATCACAGATTTTAATGATACCCGTCTCGACGTTTATGCAAGGCTTGGCGAGACACAGCTGTTTCATTACTATGAACCGGACGAGGGGCTGTTTGTGGCGGAGAGTCCGAAGGTGATATCGAGGGCTCTGCTGGCTGGGTATGAGCCGGTATCCATGCTCATAGAGAAAAAGGAACTGGAACAGAATCTGGGCGAACTGCAGCACGAGATGGGTGACAGGATTGCTATACTGCAAAGTGTTCCGGTTTATGTGGCTGATACTGAGACACTGCATCATCTGCCGGGCTATAGCCTCATCCGTGGGATGTTGTGTGCTTTTCGCAGGAAAAAAATGAAGCCGGTTGAAAAGATGTTAGATAAAATAGGAGTGACCGGTATAATTGCGGTGCTTGAGAGTGTAGTGAATCCTACAAATGTCGGAGCCATATTCCGCTCGGCGGCTGCCATGGGGATGGATGCGGTGATAGTCACATCTGATTCGAGCGACCCGCTGTACAGGAGAGCGGCAAGAGTCAGCATGGGAACTGTTTTTCAGATACCGTGGACGTATATCAATATAGATGACTGGGCTGAGAATGGTATAGAAACTCTGCACAGACATGGATTTTCTGTTGTGACGATGGCATTGAGAGATGATGCGATTCCTATAAATGATCCTGCACTTAAAGCGACGGAAAGGTTCGCTGTAGTCCTGGGTTCAGAAGGCCCCGGACTACGAGAAGAGACGATCGTCGAGAGCGATTATAAGGTGATCATCCCTATGTCAAATGGTGTAGATTCCCTCAATGTCGCGGCGGCAAGTGCGGTAGCGTTCTGGGAATTAAGAAAGAAATGAGCATACTATGAAGAATACAACGCTTTTGGACGATGAACCATTCTTTCATCTGCAGCTGAAATATGAAGGGGACAGTCTTGTCTCGCATCGACTTATGCCACATGTGGTGTTGGCTTCTAAGTCTCCGCGTAGAAAAGACCTTCTGGAACAGATCGGGATATTTGCAGACGTTGTGCCTAGTGAAGTGACTGAGTTCACACTGGAGACAGAACCGGCAGCTGTTGTCGAAGACCTTTCATCACAGAAGGCCAATGGCACATTGCTTAACGTGCTGAAGTCAGATAAATATGACAGCATAGATGAGCTCATAGTGATCGCGGCAGATACTGTTGTGGTAAATGACGGACAGGTCCTTGGAAAACCGTCGTCTCACGATGATGCTTTTCATATGATAAAGGCTCTGCAGGGAAAGACACATCAGGTCTATACCGGAGTCACGCTCGTCTTTCTTGAAAGAGCAGATGGAAAATTTGCGGTAAGGAAGAAGAAAATTTTTTCCGAGGAAACAGATGTCACTGTCAGTGCAATGACTGATGAGGAGATCAGGGATTATGCAGACTCTGATGAACCTATGGATAAGGCCGGATCATACGGGATACAGGGGACGTTTGCCAGATTCATAGAGAGAATCAATGGAGATTACAACAATGTGGTCGGCCTGCCGGTGAGCCGTGTGTATAGAGAGTTAAGGGAAAGCTGACATATACAGTTTCGGGACGAGCGGCGGTCTGCTTTTATTGCATCGGCTATGTTAGTTACTGTTCAAACCCCATGTAGACAAAAAAGACCAATAGTGTAGACTCAGATCAGAATTTACAGAGTATTGTGAAAGCGTAAATATGACACAAAGTATGAGCAAAGCGGGATATCCGTATGATAATGCTCCAATGGAGCGTTATGTACGGGGCAGTGGACCTTCTGGTGTTATATTTGATTACTATCTTATGCCACTTACGTCCCAAATACGTAATTTAATCGGCACATGGTAGGATGAATCTTCTGGATGAGGTCGCGAGCATGGCAGCGGATATAAGATTAACCTGTAGTTAAAAGTAACTTATCAACGGTATGACAATGAAAAGGAGAAGGAGAATCTTAAGAATGGTTCCTGTTGTCATACAACACAATGAAATGAAGTGTAATAAGAATGTAAGCTTTTTTCTTGCTTACAAACTTATTATATGAGGAAGCTAAAGGGTGAAATGACCGGGATTCTGTTTATCTACCTTATTGTTATTAATGTTATTGCCTTTGTTACCTACGGTGCGGACAAGCGAAGGGCTATTCGTCATAAATGGCGTATACCGGAGTATGTACTTATTCTTCTTGCCCTTACAGGCGGAGGAGCCGGAGCACTGGCCGGCATGTATTTCTTTTGCCATAAGACAAGGAAATGGAAGTTTCGTATACTGGTCCCGCTGAGCCTGATCCTGTGGATATCGATCGCAGCTTTCTTTTTCTATGCAGGGGATTACTACCATGCTGGTAAGCTGGCAGAAGAAGGTGTTGACAAAGGAAGAATAGGGTACAGCCTTTATGGGAGTATCGTATATTCCTGTTGAAATAGTCTGCGCTAAAATTTATAATTAAGGGAAAACAAAAGAAAGTCAGGAGTTAGAATGAAGTTCATTTCATGGAATATAGATTCGCTAAATGCGGCTCTGACATCGGATTCAGATAGAGCTGCGCTTTCAAGGCAGGTGCTTTCTACGATCGCTGGAGAGGATCCTGATGTCATTGCCATCCAGGAGACCAAGCTTTCGGCCGCTGGTCCGAATAAGAAGCAGGATGCAGCTCTGAAGGGATTTTTCCCGGGATATCAGGTGGAATGGGTCTCTTCACAGCCGCCGGCCAGGAAGGGCTATGCCGGGACCATGGTACTTTTCAGGGAAGGCATGGAGGCAAAGACCACGGCTCCAAGGATCGGAGCACCGGATACAATGGACTATGAAGGCAGGATCCTGACAGTTGATTTCGGTGATTATTATTTTGTGAATGTATATACTCCAAATGCAGGAAGCGAGCTGAAGCGACTTGCAGACAGACAGATCTGGGATAAGCTCTATGCTGATTATCTGGCTTCTCTGGATAGTAAGAAGCCTGTGATAGCCTGTGGCGATTTCAACTGCGCGTATGAGGAGATAGATCTGGCTCATCCGGAGAATAACCATTTTTCTGCAGGCTTTACTGACGAGGAGAGGGAGGGCTTTAGCAATCTTTTGAGCAGAGGCTTTGTTGATACATTCCGTTTGCTTCATGGAGACCTGCCGTCGGTTTATTCCTGGTGGGCTCAGCGTATCAGGACCTCTAAGATCAATAATTCAGGCTGGAGGATCGATTATTTCCTTGTGAGCGATCGTATAAAGGAGCGGGTAACACGGTCCGAAATGCTTGATTCCGGTCCGAGGCAGGATCATACACCGCTGGTCCTGGAAATAAGATGAAAACGGGGACAGGTCCATTTTTCATCTTTTGAGATCAAATTTCTTTGTTCAAAGCGCTATCCGCCTTGATCATAGGGCCGAAATAAAACATTACATTATCATTCAATGCACATAGACTATACCTGTATTATAGCAATTTTTCAAGATGATCCGCTTACGATGCCGCCAGAGCTTCACAAGGCACATACGGCAAATGACATAGCGGATTTGCCCGTCATTTGCTGTATATGACGCGGATGAAAATCTGCTTATATGATAACTAGGGATAACAATACATTTTGAAAATGTATTGTTTTTGAAGTTAAAATGTAATAAAATGTAAAGGACTTCAAATCAGGAGGCTTGCCATGCATATCAATGAGCTGATCGGGAATGCAAATATAGAAAACAGAGAAGTTGACTATAAGCTGAAGTACGTGGCTGGCAGCGACGCTTTAAGCTGGCTTAAGACAGTAGGCGGGTATGCAAACTGTCACGGTGGGAGGCTGATTTTTGGCGTTCGGGACAGTGATCACGAGGTAGTCGGCTTCGATGAACGCGAAGTGGATCAACAGAGAAATCTGATCGTGAATGCGGTGAATCAGGAAGTGTATCCTGTCCCGGGCATTGACTTTTCCTTTGTCCCTTATGAAACAAAAAGTGGCAGGAGGTATGTCCTGTGTATGGATGTCGCTGAGTCGAGATTTAAGCCGGTGACGGTAAAACATAAGGGAGCAGCAGGCGTGTATATGCGGCGAGATGGTTTTTCAAATCCAGCCACATACGAAGAAATCTATGAGATGGCGGTACATAGCAGAGAAGCTGTTTACGATAGTGTATTTACAGACGAGGCGTATGTGCCGTCTGATTTTACACAATTATCCGATTTTTATCAGAGACATACCGGAAGGAACAAAGGGATTTCGCAGAAGGCTCTTATTTCTGATGGATTTCTGGATAGCGAGGGCTATCTTTCAAAGGGAGCGCTCCTGTTTTCAGACAGGAGCAATGACAGTAATGCAATTCAGCTGGCGATCTTCAATGGTACTACTCGTGGCAGCGATATAGTGAGCATCTCAAAAACGTCCGGTCCATTGACGAAGATGATTGATGAGATGGAGCTATTTGTGAAGCAGCATATGAACCAGGCGGTAAAGAAGCTCAGCGATTCGCACAGGCTGATACCGGCCTATCCTGACAGAGCCTTATTTGAAGGTATCATCAATTCAGTAGCACACAGGGACTATACCCTCCCGGGCAGTATTCAGGTGGATATGTTTCGCGACAGATTGGAGATATCATCCCCAGGCGCATTTTATAAGCAGGGAGATCTGCAAAAAACCTATGACCTTTCATCGATTATTTCACAGCGCCGCAACCAGGTGGTCTGTAATGTACTTGTGCGATGCATGGTAATGGAGGCTTCGGGAACAGGATTTGAGAGGATCGTCGAGGAATATCACAATGCTTCCGCTGCACACAGGCCTTATATTTTTTCAAAAAATAATCAGTTTACCCTTGTATTACCGGACCTTACCTATGCGGCAGGTGTGGCAGATTCAGTCGGCCAAAGGCTTGTATTTGATGCTCCCACCAATGCAACGAAACATGATGATGCCGTGATCAGGTACTGCTATGGAGAAAAAAGGAGCGCAAAGGAGATCGCGGCCCATCTTGGAATTTCAGATTCCGCCTATCTTAGGACAAATGTGCTCGGACGGCTGGTAGAGCTGGGGTATCTGACAGAGGACCAGGGAAGACCGAAGAGGTTCACTACGTCCGATGACAAGGTGATGCTGAGGTTGTAGCAGGGTGTTACATTTTGAAAATTGACCAGTTAATGAATTCGAAAAATTTATTCCGATCATGGCATCTTTGAAGCTGCTAGTGCAGCAGTACTGCTGTTTCAGTATCGAAAGATGCCTTAAATGAATTAATGAAACAGAAAAGCTTCATATTACCAGATCAGCGTCCTTTATATAATCCACGAGCTTCGTCTCCGTCTGCCAGTGGACGGACGATGATCCGCGCATGCGGATCAGACTCGCGAATGCCGGCACGGATGGCGTCTCCGGCTTCAAGGGATGAGAGACTCCCCCTTCAGAGAGCCAGTGGCAATTACAACTTATAAATTGTGCAAGTGCGCTTGCGCAAATAAACTGGAATTTGTTGCGATGACCTTTCCCTTGCGTTCATAGAGGCACTGGCTGTTCCAGGGCGCGAAGCCGGTGGTTGTACATTCGACCGCTTTCAAAAGCCTGCATTTGCATTTGACCAGATGTACAGAGAACCGTCCCCTGTCTTACTGCAGAAACTGAACAGCCAGTCTGTACTCATCCAATGATCTGGCCTTCTTTATCTTTTTGAGCTCCCTGGCTCTGTCAGGAAAATCACAGGTCAAGAAGTTCCATAAGTCCTTCATTTTCTGAAGGCAGTTATCCGGTTCCTGCATGTCATTGAGGTATTCCGCAAGCAGACTGTCATGAAACGTGAAGAATCGCTGCGTCGCCTCTGAATCGGTATTAATTCCGAAAATTCTTTCAGCCAGATCAGGATGGCATATCAGTCCACGGCCTATCATTATCTCATTAAGGTGAGGAAAGTCACGTATGATTTCCTGATAATCTTCTACAGAGTTGATCTCGCCATTATATACGACAGGGTTGACTGAATTTTCTAATACCATTTGGAATGCATCCAGGTCGATTGGTCCGGTGTAATAGTCTTCACGAACCCGGGGATGTACAATAAGCCTCTTGATAGGATACCTGTTGAATATCCTGAGGAGTCCTGTCATTTCAGAAGCATGAGAAAATCCCAGCCTTGTTTTTACAGATATACTGATTTCATCAGATAGTTCTTCAAATATTTTTTCAAAAAATATATCCAGAGCGTCAGGATCTTCCAGAAACCCGGCGCCTTTATGCTTGGTGACGACAGTAGCAGAAGGGCATCCGAGATTCAGATTGACCTCAGCATAACCCATTGCAGCGAGATTACGGGCGGCCCAGATGAAATCATCGGCATTATTTGTCAGAAGCTGTGGAACAACAGTGATCCCCTGATTGTTGATAGGATCAATATCTTTTATCTCTCTGGTCTTCCATTTCCTGGTCTGACGTATCGCGAGAAACGGTGTGAAATATTCACTGACGCCGTCATAAAGTCTGTGATGTACATTACGAAATGTATATCCAGTAAGTCCCTCCATTGGAGCAAATAAAATACGCATAATATTTCCTTTAGGCATTCATTGCGGTGCATCCTAATAATAACCTAAATTCCCGGTGTCTCCACACTAGGCTTTGCGTATAACGGTGCAACATCCATCGCTGTATACAGATCCTCCTGCTTTTTCAGGACTTCGCCCTGAATTGGTGTTTTTC
>NZ_JBQHVU010000033.1:0-9215 GCF_052064335.1 Candidatus Weimeria sp. HCP3S3_B5
AAAGCATCAATTACAAACTGGTGTAATGAGTTCAACGAAGAATGCGAAGCCCAAAGCAAAAACGCCCCTGATACAAAGACTGAGGCCGATTATATGAAGGAGAATAGACGTCTTCGTCAAGAACTTGAAGAAGCAAAGAAAGAGAATTTATTTCTAAAAAAAGCGGCAGCATTCTTCGCGAAGGAAATCGGTTAAAGGCTTACCGGTTTATCGATGAACATGGTAGTGAATTCGGAATCAGATGGTTATTAGCGCACTTAAAAATCTATCCGACTGCATACTATAACTACAAAATACATAACCTTTTCACTATTGCGACGAGCTGTAACCGCTACATGAACCGCAAGATCAGCCACATGAGCAAGCGTACGACCAGAGAAAAGCTTCTGTCATACCTGTCGGACATCTCGCAGCAGCAGGGGTCAAGCAGATTTCGGATTCCATTCGACAGGCAGCAGCTCGCGGACTATCTTTCGGTCGAGAGGTCGGCGATGAGCGCGGAGCTCTCCCGTATGTCAAAGGATGGTCTGATTCGATACCATAAGAACGAATTCGAGCTGATCTAGATTTTTCACAGCTTTTACATAGAATTTTCCTTTTGTCAAACAATTAACCGAATATTAACGTAAATGTGATGGCAGGCTTTACATTTAACCCATATAATTTTTCTCGTAACGAAATGATAAGTTAGAAAGACGAGGAAAAAGAATGAAAAGTAAGCAGATCAAGGCAGCTGCTGCCATCCTTTCCGCTGCAGTAGTAGCTACTGCAATTCCGCAGATCGCAGCATTCGGTTACGGAGAGACAACCGCCAGCTCCACTCTTAACAAGGAGACAAAGGCCGATTCAGGCTTTGCCAGCTGGAACAAAAGCACCTGGAAGGGTAAGGAGGCCAATGATTCGGGCAAAATAATGCTTACCCCGGGAGAGACAGAGGATGACCTGAACTTCGCCTGGTATTCCAAAGAGAAGAAGCAGGCAGCCGTTAGGGTGTCGACCAAGAGCGATATGTCTGATGCAAGGGTCTACGATGCGACAGTCACAGACATAGACAGAAAGAACCGGGTAAATACCTACAAGGCAGCAAATCACGTAGAGATAAAGGATTATTTCAAGGCAGGCGAGACCTACTACTATCAGTACACCGATGACAAGAGCTCAGGCAGCTGGTCAGAGACCTACACCTATGCACCGAAGTCATCCGAATCCTTTACGGCAATTCTCGCCGGCGATCCGCAGATCGGAGCATCGGGAGATAATGACGGGAAGCTGGGAGCTGACGCTGTAAATGAGAACATTGCAGCCGATACCTATAACTGGACGAAGACCCTGACTCAGGCCACAAAGCAGTTTCCGAACGCAGCCTTTGTGCTCTCTGCAGGAGACCAGATCAACTTCTCAAGTGCAGACAGTGCGGATACCACAGGCATCCGTGAGAGCGAGTACGCAGGCTACACCTACTCATCCATCCTAAGAAGTCTGCCGGTAGCTACTACAATCGGAAACCATGAGTCGATGGGCAACGACTACAAGTGGCACTTCAATAACCCGAACTCAGCAGCTAATCTCGGAGCTACGAATTCAGGATGTGATTATTACTTCTCATACGGAGATGTACTTTTCATCTCGATTAATTCGAACAACAGAAACGTGGCAGAGCATGACGCACTCCTTAAAAAGGCAGTGGCAAGCCACAAGGATGCCAAGTGGAGAGTAGTGATGTTCCACCACGATATCTACGGAAGCGGCGAGCCTCACTCAGATGTGGACGGAGCGAACCTGAGAGCGATATTTGCACCGCTTATGGATAAGTACAATATCGATGTCGCCCTTACCGGACATGATCACACCTACTCGAGATCGTATCTGCTGGAGGACGGAACCGCGATAAACTACGGCTATGATTCAGCCACGAACCCGGAGGGAACCCTCTATATCACAGCAGGCTCGGCTTCAGGATCGAAGTTCTACAAGCTGAACCAGACCAGACAGTACTATATCGCAGAGCGTACCAACGCACAGCTGCCATCCTACTCAGCCATAACGTTCGACGGAGACTCTATCAAGTTCGAGACCTATGACTATAATGGCAACAAGTACGCGAATGACTACACTCTGATCAAGACAAAGACCAAGACCAGCGTCAAGGATCTCTATACTCAGGCAACAAGTATTAAGCAGAGTGCATATACAGCTGATTCCTACAGCAAGGTAAAGAATGCCGCAGCTGCAGTGAAGGGTGTAATGGACTGGACAGCTACAGACAAGGGCGCTGCTGCTATGACAAAGGCCTATGACAGCTCGCTTGATACAGCAGGTCCAAAGGATCCTGTGGATTACTATGGCTATGCACAGGATAAGTATAAGCAGAACAATACAAGCACACTTGTAAAGGGCTTCTCCACTCTCCTCGACAAGACCCTCTATGACGGCTCATCAATAGTCAGCGGCAAGCAGGTAAGCACTGTAAAGACCAGTCTTGAGAAGGCTATAAAGTCCTTAAAGAAGGTTTCTGCGAAGAAGACTACCACCAAGAAGACTTCCAACAAGACAACTTCTAAAAAGACTGCAACCAAGACAACTACGAAGAAGACAACCAAGTAATAACCTAAGGTAAAAATGAAAAGACAGAGAATAGTATTAATCATATTCTTCTGTCTGTACGGTCTGGGGCTTTTTCTACTCAACACGAGGATAGAAAAAGCCTCGTTTTATACAGACGGAGATATGTACTTCGTACCGGCGACAGTGACAAAGGTAGTGGAGGACAACACAGCGGGAGAGTACGTAAACAGTGGGCAGCAGACTGTAAGAGCAAGAATCACCGGAGGCAGATACAAGGGGCAGACCACCGACGCGACAAACATGAACGGATACCTCTATGGTACCTACTGTAAGAAGGGCACTCATGTTATCCTGCAGCTATCTGAGTACGAGGGAGAGCTGAGCGCGAGTGTCTACAGCTATGACAGGCGTCCCGGGATGTATATCATAGCGCTTTCTCTGGCGGCCGCACTGATATTTGTGGGCAGGAAGAAGGGAGTGGCGAGCACACTGGCTCTGATTTTTACATTCGTCACTATTATCTGGCTGTACCTGCCGCTTCTGTATATCGGGATATCTCCGTTCTTTGCAGCTGTAGTATCTGTAGCAATCATAACTGTGGTATCGGTGTATCTGATCTGCGGTATGAACAAAAAGGGCTTCTGTGCGGCACTGGGTACTGTGACCGGAGTGATTATCGCCGGACTGTTCGCGTGGTTCTTCGGAATTATCCTGCGGATTGACGGGTATAATGTCAGTGATATCGAAAATCTTATCTATGTAGCGGATAACAGTCACCTGGATATCGGGGGACTGTTCTTCTCAGGAATCCTGATCGCCTCCCTCGGAGCAGTGATGGACGTGGCAGTTTCGATCTCAGCCTCACTTCTCGAGATTAAAGAGAAAAATCCCGACATCAGCGCCAGGGAGCTCTTCCGCTCCGGTATGAATATCGGAAAAGACATGACAGGCACGATGTCGAATACGCTGATCCTCGCCTTTGCCGGAAGCAGCATCAATACGATGATCCTCATATACGCCTACAGCATGCCGTATCTGCAGGTGATAGATATGACGGAGATAGGCATAGAGGTGATCCGCGGCTTTGCGGGAACTCTCGGTATCGTGCTGTCAGTACCTCTGGTATCCTTCTACTGCTCCCGCTTCTACACAGGTGATGACTCGACTCGATGTATCAACAGCCCGGAAGCAGAAGAATAAGCGAAAATGCCCCGCGAAGCGGGGTTCCACATAGGGATTTTCTATCCCTGAATACAAATGCCACAGGGGCATTTGTCATGAAATATCGGTGTAGTCATGTAGGAGTGGCTACACCGTTTTTCTGTTTTCGAAGGCTGCAGACGATATCGAAATCGTGAAAATGACGAAAATATGTTATCATATTTACTGGGATAATCACTTACTGTATTTACGGTACGGAGATCCGATTTGAATAATTATTGAGTTTTCATGGTGACAAGCCCATTTTTGCTATGGGAAGTTTTAGTGATATAATAGATTAATTGAGATGCGAAATGAAAATGTCGCCTGCCAAGCGACCAGGTAATATTCAGTCCGTGGTATTATCTATGCATAAAGACATATAAATATCACCGAAAGGAGAATAATTATGAATAAGAAAAAAGCAGTCATAGTCAATATTGCAATAATTATTGCCATATTTGTAGTGAATATACTTGTATGGAAATACTATAGTGATAATAACAGCGATTCAATTTATATGAAGTTGTCAGATGAGAACGGATCATTGGAAAGATATTTTGATTTTCATAATGGTAAGGTCTATAGATATTCGACCGTAGTATCAAATGCCTGCGATATGAATACTGATGAAGGCAAAAAGAGTTATGAAGCAGCAAAAAGAATTTGCAGCGAGAATAATGAAAAATATCATGGCTATATGTCAAAAGTATGGGTTGAGAATGGTAAAATGACAATCTATGAAGTATATGATCTTCAGTTATTGGATGATGAAGAAAAGAAAAAATTTGGAGTGAATGATTATACAAATAAAAACAGAGCTCAGATTATAAGAGGAATTGATGTTATGAACGGTGAGGCAGCTGGAAAAGGAAAATTTATCATAGAATAAAAGCATGATTAGGTCGCCTAATTATGCCAATAATGGATCTTCGAGATACCAACGCCATCTCAGATCTTGCCCACAAAAATAACGAGCCAATTTTTATAACCAAAAACGGATACAGTGATCTTGTCATCATGAGTTCAGAATATTATGACCGCATCTCAGATACTTTACGGATAGACAATGCTATTTATGAAGCTGAGAAATAATACGAACGTACAGGAAAGGCCGCGTTTCGCAATCTCTTTCTGAAAATGCTTTAAAAAATCCATTATTGCCTCTTTTGACGATGAATACTATGGGTTACAACATGTAATCATCGTCAATGGAGGAGGCCTGGATTTTTAAAAGCAGATATTGTTGAGTTCTGAAAGATTTGATATACTTTTCATGGCGGTCTCTTATCGCTGTGTTTGTTAGGTTAGAGGTAACACCCCTCGGTTGCACGTCCTCATTATATGCATCTCATGCTATAAAATTTGCTTTTATATGCTGTCTTGTAGTCCAATCGTCAAACTGCACAAAACAAGTTCTTCCACTCAAACCTTCAAAGATTTTTCTATTCATCGGACCATATACTAGCACAACCTGTGGGCTAAGAAAATCAAGCATGGATATCAGGCCTTCTCTGAAATATTTCTTTGATTCTGCAGCCTTTATCTGCCCATATGTACCAATTGAAACAATACTATTCTTTTCAACGCCAAGAAATGCAGGTGGTTCACCGAATATTTCATCAGTATACGTTCTCTTAGTAAGTTATAATTAAAAATGTACAGAAGTTATGGAATAAAAATGTACAAATGATATTATTGATAGAGTAACTTAGGAGGCTATATCAATGATAATCAAGACATCCATTATTTCTGATCTCGAGATTAACAACTTAGAGGATTTACACAAACTGAAACCGATTATGGGGGCAACGAATTGTCAAACGGCGAATTGGCAGCATGGCCTCGAGGGCAGATACAGTAATGGGATCGGTGATGCTATACTGGCTGACGTTGAAAAGGAATTCAAACGGGTCTGTGCAAAATATGGGCTTGATTGCCAAGGCAACATAAAGGTTGCCAATCCTGGACAGGGCAGTAAGTTTTGTACTGGAGTCACCGGTTAAGCCGAAACTTATACTTGACGTTTCATATAGCGTCACTACATAGAGCAGCCAAGGTGGCAAGAGAAAGGATGCTAGGAAAACAGTTGAAGTTATAAATAAGGAGCGTGCCAAAGGCGGGAAAATTATATATGTCGATTTTCTTGATGGGGCAGGCTGGATAGGACTACAGGCAGACCTGAAGGCAGAGCCGAATCTCGAGGTGGTCTATGCCAAGGGACAGGCCCATTTTTCATCTTTCCTCTGTTGTTGACATTTCCACTATACAGTTATACAATTCTCCCGTTACGCAGAAAACTCATGCAATTACGATGGAGAAGCATATGATAAACAGACTGGATGAATCGGTAAAGAGTGGATGCCCTGATTATGACAGGCCAAGAAAACGTGGACAGCTGATAGTGACCGGAGTGCTGATTTTTTTATTTGCACTCGGGATGCTGATTGACGAAGCGGATTTTATGGGCACAAGCCACACTGGCGTGATCCGGTATCTGGAGGTGTACAGCGCATTTTTGCCGCTGCTTATATATATCGTGCCATTTGTAATCATAGTGAAAAAACTCGGAGTTGAAGCCGGGCTTAGCAGCCGAAAGCTGTTAGGCGCGGCTTTTTGTGGTGCATTTATCTCTTCTGCTCTGGCTGCTGAGATAAATGACGGCTTTGATTCATTGATGAAACACCTGATGGGACATGCTTATTCAGAGAACTGGCTGGGATCATTCGAGACGGGGATAGCAGAGGAGCTTCTGAAGCTGGCAACCGTGGCGATGCTTCTGTACGTGTGGAACAGCGAAACGCTAGATCAGTATATTATAACCGGAATGTGCACAGGCATGGGATTTCAGATCGAGGAAGACATCTCATACATCACACAAAGCGGATTTAAGAATGTAAATGATGCTTTTCCCATGGCACTTGACCGGATCAGCAGGTCTGTCGGCTCGCACTGGGCCTATGCTGCTATGACTGCGGTCGGGCTCTACATGATCAAAAGAACCACCGGGAAACACCATCGGATGAAGGGATTCGGACTGATCCTTTTTGTCATAGTCAATCACTTCCTGTACGATACGCCGATAGGCGAGATAAATCTAGTCAATGTGCTGCTAACTGTGGCAGTCGTCCTGCCGGTCCTCATCTCATTAGATGAAAAAAGGGACAGGTCCAGTTTTCATCTTTTTAGAGGAGAAGGGATCTAGGCTACTCCTGTGCAGCCATCAAGCATCACGTCGTAGTCCCAGTCCTTCGATGAGTACCATCCGCTGTAGCCGTTGCCTGTCACATAGAATGATGCGGACTTTATATTAGTGGAATATCTCTTTGTCACGCGTAATCTGGTGTCCTTCGGCACTGTCTGCTTGTATTTAGTGCATTTTTTGTCCGAATAGATACGGATAGATTTAGTCACAGGCAGGCTGTACCTTTTCATTTGGGTGCTATCGATATTCGTGTCTTGATAACCGGCGACCTGCAGGGTACTGCTATCAGGCTTCAGCCTGCCGTTTCTATAGGATAGAGTCACATAGCATGAAGAATACCCTATAAGCGGCGCGCCTGAATCCTGTATCATGGCTTTTATCTTATTGTTTTTTGAATTTATGGAGTTTATCCATCTGCAGCCGTAGAGGGAGTCGAAATCATAGACCTTTTTTAGCTTATTGCCGCGGTACTCGTATATAAGCCTAGGCCCGTCGTAATTATCACTGTATGGATTTATATAGAGCAGATGTTTCTTCCCAAGCTTTATGAATTTATAATTATAGTCATAAAGCCAGTCTTTTGATGAAAACTTCCTGCTGCCGTTTACTGAAACTGTAAATAAGTGATAGTAGTTATTGTCGTACTGAGATTTTTTAAATGTGATCCTTTCCTTGATGCCATCTCCATTCATATCGATAGAGACAGTTTTTGATGCTGCTTTCGCTGGAATCGGGCGCATAGATAGAAGGGCCATTGATGTTGCAAGAATTGCAGCAGTGATTTTTATTATTTTCATGTAGTTCCTCTCAATCAGACGGATACCGCCAATCACTAAATTACATCAGACAAACCAACTGACGAAAGTATATATCCGCAGTCTATAGATGTCAAGATTTTCGGGAAGCTTGTCTCACCTCCCGAAAAGATGAAAAATGGACCCGTCCCTTTTTTCATCTGCAAGTATAGACTGTAAACCTTAATAGTGATAAAATAACAGCTAAGAATAAGAGGGGGCAGGAAGAAGGATACACAATGAAGTTGCAGATAAAGAGAGCCTACGAAAAAGCCACAGAGGATGATGGAATAAGGATACTGGTCGACAGGATCTGGCCAAGAGGCGTTTCAAAGGAAAAGGCCGCAATAGATCATTGGATAAAGGATATTGCGCCGACAGCGGAATTGAGAAAGTGGTATGGCCATGATCCGGAAAAATATCAGGAATTCAGGGAGAGATACTGTAAGGAGCTTGATGAGAATCCCCATGTAGGGGAACTAATGGATATCATTTCAGAAAGCCATGGTAATGTGACGCTGGTCTTTGCGGCAAAGGATGAGGAGCATAGCAATGCAAAGGTTCTTCTCGACTGGCTTGGGAGTAAGTGTTAGTTTTTCTATCTCCGCCCGATAACCTCGAATGGTATATATATTATTACCATGATCATCAGCGCCAGAAGGGCGTAGCCGGCTAGATATCCGGGCACTCCCATTTTAGAGGCCAGAAATGAAAGAGGGGTGTCTGATGGGGGCCAGTTTATGAATATATAGTTGCAGTCGGTGATCTTGTCAAAAATATAGACAGGCGGGACGATGATAGCCAGAAAGATAGCTTCATACCATAGATGACTGATCCGGGGCCACAGGCGTTTGTCTATAAGCAGAAGGATGGGGTAGAGGAGGAGCATCTCATGCCAGATATATCCATAAAGATTAAAATAGTTCCATGCCGGGTACAGGGTCCAGTCAGGGAGCAGGAGAGCGAATATAGAACCGGGGCCCAGCAGGATCACAGCGATTTCTCCGAAGAATGCCCTTGCTCTTGAAGAGGGCATAAATGACGCCAGAAGAAAGTCAAAAGCAGCAAGCCCGCATAGATGAAGAGGGAGCATACCGATATTTGCACGATGGATTGAAAAGAGCACCAGCCATTTCGAGGCCTCCATGCAGATGAGGAAGACAGGAATGGCATTTATTATCAGATCCCTTTTTCTTTCGCCAGCTCTTATAAAAATAATGGCAATAAGTGCCATAGCAGCGCCAATGGCAGCAAGGCAGCCGAAATGAGTGGCAGAAAAGATCCTGTATCCGCTACCTGAAGGAATATCACTTTCGTATCTGAAAAACAAATCGAATCATCGTTACCATTCACAGTAAATCATATTAACAAAATCGGCTCAGACTGAGCTTATCCAAACTTGAGAAATATCAGAAAAACAGGGTTATGTCTATTCCTGGCATGACTCTGTT
>NZ_JBQHVU010000034.1:0-9092 GCF_052064335.1 Candidatus Weimeria sp. HCP3S3_B5
TGTACTATAGATTTTTTTTGGCGAAAAAATTGTACAGGAAAATGTATGCTTTTTCAATATTTACAAGGGTTACAGCGTTTTAGCTACCCACACAAACTGATGAAGAGCCAAGCTTTATGACTATATCGAGAGCCATTACATTTCTGAACGGAAGAATTATGTTTTCGTGGATGAGGTGCAGCTTTGTGATGGGTTTGAACTGGCTATCAACAGCCTGCATACTTCACGTAAATACGATCTCTATATCACAGGCTCAAATGCCTTCCTGCTCAGTTCTGATTTGACTACGCTGTTTACAGGAAGATACATCGAGATTCATGTCTTCCCGTTCAGCTTTGCCGAATTTTGCCGATACTATGAAGAGGAGAAGGATATCGCAAAGCTGTTTGATGAGTATGTGATTAAGGGCGGCCTGGCAGGCTCCTATGAATACCGCACTGACCGAGACCGGACAAACTATATCCGGGATGTCTATGATACAATCATAAACCGTGATCTGGTCATGAAATATCATTTGCCGGATACTACGACACTGGAGCATCTGGCGGAGTTTATGATGGACAATGTTTCCAACCTGACCTCCCCCAATAACATCAGCGATACACTTTCTGCCAATGTGGTTGCCACAAATCACAAGACTGTCGGCAACTACATCAAATATCTCTGCGACGCCTATGTATTTTACGGTGTTCGCCGTATGATATCCGGGGAAAGAAATATTTGAAGACTTCTGTAAAGTATTATCTCAGCGATACGGGAATCCGCTTTGCGAGGCTTGGCAGAAGGAATCTGGATTATGGACGGATGTATGAGAATATCGTCTGTATCGAGTTGATGCGGCGAGGATATGAGGTCTATGTCGGGAAACTATATCAGAAGGAAGTGGATTTTGTTGCTGTGCGAGGCGATGAAAAAATGTATATCCAGGTAAGTGACGATATTTCCCGGGCAGAGACCTTCGAGCGCGAATATGATCCACTTCTTAAGATCAAAGACGCATACCCTAAGCTGATCCTGGCGAATACCCGTCATGAGACTTACGACTACGAGGGCATTAAGGTATACAATCTGGCAGACTGGCTACTTGAAAAGAATTAAGCAAATCGGAATTTGCAGATCAGATGGTATTTGAGGATAAATCTGGAAACTGAAGAGCATAAGGAATCAGCAAACCTTAAACGCCTTCATGGGCTACCGAAAGTTCGATGAGCAGGGTGTTAACTGACAACGCTTCTTCTTTTCATCTCCAAAGAACTGATCTGGTATACGTCCGTCTGAAAGAGCTTTTCCGTTTTCTTCCCTGCATCTCTTTATCGAATGCGGCTACATACTTGTTGACAGTGTTCTTGTCAATACCAAGCCTGGTTGCAATCTGTCGGTTGCTTACACCATCCCGGTGCATCAGATAAATCTTTTGCTTATCAATCAACTTAATCACTCTTTCTGGCCCTCCTTTATAGTGTGATCACTTCCTATAAGGATAACTCATTTTGGTGCTGAGTGACTGAATTTTCAATTAACCATCTGACTTAATTTTAGTTTACCATATACAATTGTCGTGTATATTTAAAAAAATAGCAAGATGACAGGTTATCTACCATTTACTGTATTAGGGAACATTTTTAACAATAGAGAGGAGGATGTTCCCTAAATCATCTTGACTTTTAGGGAACATCTTAATATAATAAGCAATGAAAAGTTCCCTAAAGGAGGCTGCTTTTATGTCCGTATTTGATGAGATCCAATCTGCTCTTCGTGAGCGAGCTGATCTGAACGCGAGATTATCGCTGATTCCCTATGAAGGTACGCCTGAAATCAAAGAATTAAGCGGTCAGAAATATCTCTATACGCGTAAGCGGGTCGGAAGCAGGGTCACGTCAACCTATGTCGGAACGTATTCAGATGAACTGTACCAGTTGCTCCTCAGAAATACCAGGGAAGCGCGTGAGATCCGGAAGAGTTTAAGAAAACTGGACAAAACACTGGCAGAATTAGGTTACCAGGAAATCGAACTTGCACCACGTGTCATTCAGAATCTGGACTTTGCCAGAGCCAATATGAAGGCCAACATCTATGATCAGGCGGTTCTGGAAGGGGTTGCCACTTCTTTTCCGCAGACAGAGGAGATCATTGAAAACGGTAAAGTAAACGGCATGACCGCATCGGATGTCCAGAAGATCCTGAACCTGAAGCATGCCTGGGAATTCATTCTGGATCAAGACGTGATACAGGCTAAGAGCGATTACTATGTTCTTTGTCATATTGCCCGGCTTGTAAATGAGGGCTTTTTCGCTGACGGCGGAAGGATCCGCGGTGTTCCTGTAACGATCGGAGGGTCATCTTATATTCCGCCCCTTCCCATGGAATTTGAAGTTAGGGAAAGAATTGAAGAGATCCTGCAGTCTGATTCAGAAGATATCGACAAAGCAATCTCTTTGTGCCTGTATACGATGAAAAAACAGGTCTTCATCGATGGAAACAAACGTGCTGCCGTCATCTTTGCCAACCATTTTCTGATTGCCCACGGACAGGGATTTCTGGTGATTCCGGAGGCACACGTTGCTGAGTTTAAAAAGCTTCTTGTAGCTTACTATGAGGGAGAAACCGCAGATATCATTACGGCATTTCTAAAAGATAACTGCTGGAAGACTTTTTGACAGATTGAGGAGTAAGGCTTTTTCAGGTAATGCCTGCATCAATAACAGGGAGACATTAGCTGCAATCGTTAATCGAATGAGGAGACAAAAAAGGACTCTGTAAAGGCTTTAGTATCATGTTGACTTCCAATGATTCGTGCGACTATAGAAAAATCGTACGCAATCTAACTTTAGAAAAGCCTTAAAAATACTTGTGAATTCCGCATTTTTGCTTGCAATTATGCGGATTTTTTGTTATACAATATCTAGTTGTAAATACAACATTATAGGAGCAAACCATGTATCTTGATTACCTTTGGGGCAATCAGATCGCGGAATTCGGCGTGTACGGGAAGACGGTTCACACTTTTGTATATGCATCCGATACCAGTAAGCGGTATATACATATGTATTATAGTGCAGCGAAAGCTGTTGATTTATAATTATATCTATGTGCGTAGATGTGGGGCAACGATCTTTTTTGGATGATTGTTCACAGTTATATTTTAGATCCTTGAAAATATTCTTTTATGAGTATTGGAACAAAGTCTAGTCACGGGAGCAGAAGTGCGTTAGAATACTTGTATCGATTCTATTCAAGATGCTTTATGATGTTTGCACACTGAAGTTGAGGGTAGATGGTAATACGCATTAAGGACGAGCCTATGAAGATAAATTCAGACTCGCATGGCGGAGCATACCCATCAGCAACCATCACCCCATCACACCCTGTATTTGCTGATGTCTTTCCAATTATTAGGGAATCCCATGGCTGTGATCAACTTCGCTTCCGTAAGAGTAGAAGCCTTCTTGATGGTCTTATTGATCAGTTTGATGAGTTCTTTTTTGAATTCCTTGAATTCTTCTTTCGGAAGAAGATACCGATAAGCGATTACCACAGCGAAGAGATCGTGCTTGCCACAAACGTATTGATTGCCATTCTTGCCAATACCTAGCTTGTCATGTAAAGCGGTATCAGGAATATCATAGCGGTCTTTATAGCTGAATAATCTTTCGATATGGGCGCACCTATTTCTGAAGTGTGTGAGTACATGAAGGTAATCAATCAAGTCTGTATTGGAAAGAGCGGTTCTTTTTGTTGAGAAATCGCGACTGACCTTAACTTGAATTCCGTGTGCCTGAAGAGAATACATTGCAGATAGTTGTCCGAAGGTCATTACTTTGGTGGCTGCATATAACGGAACATTCCCGTAGGTGTTTCGCTGGTAGAGAGTGTACTCATGATCTGTATCTTTGTTTGCAATGTAATCAAGGATATTTACAAGCTTGTTTATGTTGTAACGATTCTTTCTTGTGTTCTGATAATGATTCGGGTCAAGATAATCCTTCTGCAGGTTGGTATAACGATCACAGAAAGCATAGGACATCGTTGAGCGAAGTTTCTGCTCGATGAAATTACTATAGTCGAAGATCAGATGACGGAGAGCATCGTCGAACTTATAAAGAGTGAGGATATCTTCGAAGGTTGTTCCAGGCAGATAGGTTCTGGTCATGTGATCATAGAACAACGTTTTATATCCGCCAATCAGAGCATAGTAGGAAATATTTAGAAGCGATTCCTTGGCAGTAGAGTGATCCTTTATGATAAGAAGTTTATCTTCCTCAAGATGCTGGATCTGCTGATCGTAGGTTAAGAACGGTTTTATTGGTTTGTACGAAGTCTTGCTCATAGATATCTCCAGTTAAACCTTGGTGGGGTGATCCTTGACCATTCTTGGAATCAGAAGAAAGGTAAAGAAAAAGAGGGCCCGTAGGTCCTCTTCCCGATCGCAGGCATCGCGAGTCTCTGCGACCTGATCACTGAGAATATATTAACACAGACGGAGAAAATTGTCCAACGGTTTATAGAGATTTAAGAATGGACTTGACTCCTAGCTTGTACCCGAGAGGGGACTATGCTAGGGACCATGCTTCTATTGTGCCCATCGATGACCTGTTCTTCTTTTTCAGCGGAAACATGAACTTGAGAACGTCGGCCACACTTTGGTCATCTTGGAATGCTGTGATTTGGGGTGACGTGATATACTATATTTGTAACAGTGATGACTAAGGATTATAATAAAGATTAGGAGATAATCAATATGTTATATTTGTCAAGTGAAAATTCAGTCACATGACATTTGAAAATTCAGTCACACGTGTCTTTATATAGCACCCGCTTTTCAGGCGGATGCTATTTGTTACATCGGATCTGTTACTTTGACAATCGGCTTACCACCACTCGGGGTTAGCCTCTTATCTCCATGACTTATATTTTTCAGTCAGTCCACGATCTCTGAGATAGCAGTTGAATATTTCTATTTCGTTTATAAGGGTTAGTCCGCAGTTTGTCTCATTCTCCAGCTTCTATTTGCTATCTCCTTTGATCTCTCTGTCCATAGTCTGTACCGCTGTCTGTTGTCTGGTTGCGGTACAGCATCCTGAGTTTTTCTGCGCTAAGATCGTGTACCGATGTCTTCAAAAGTTCCGTTATCAGCTCCTGCACTTTGTCTGCTCCGATATCCCGGATAAGCTCCATGACCTCTAGAAAAGATTTCGGATTACTGCTATAATAAGACTCGTAGATTTTTTTGACCAGGATATCTGCCTGCATTAGTGCACAGCTATGCGGCAGGGCTCCTGGTTTTTTTTTCAGGGTACGGAGGTAGTGGAATATATCCAGCTTTACCTCGCCCCAGTCGAACTCACAGATGGCACCGGGTTCGTACAACTGCTTGATAAACGTTTCATGGTGGAGGGTAGTTCTCATCCAGGCATTCCTGAATTATATTCTCAGCCTCCTTTGTAGAAGTTCTGGGACCTCTGTTCCTTGAATCGTATTTCGGTGCCTGTATTATCGATTCGGGGAGAGTGGCAGTGTCGGATCACTCTGCAAGAAGCCACTGCATCTCTTTATCGAATGCGGCTACATACTTGTTGACAGTGTTCTTGTCAATACCAAGCCTGGTTGCAATCTGTCGGTTGCTTACACCATCCCGGTGCATCAGATAAATCTTTTGCTTATCAATCAACTTAATCACTCTTTCTGGCCCTCATTATAGTGTGATCACTCCCTATAAGGATAACTCATTTTGGTGCTGAGTGACTGAATTTTCAATTAACCATCTGACTTAATTTTAGTTTACCATATACAGCTATTGCTCTTGGGGCTGTGATTCATTAGAATCCTGTGACCTTTGTTCTGTTGATCCATTTACCCATCGAGTATATAAATCCTCTAATGTTAAAAATGGGAGAATAGCATCGAGCATGCGACTGTTACGTTCAGTGCGGCGCTCGCTTTCATGAATTTTGAGATTGTAGATGATTTTTGCGTTTTGCAGAATTCGGGTATCATTATGTTCAATCCAACGAATCTCATCTTCAATTAGAGATTTGTATTTATCATCTGTTTCGGAATCTACATCATAGAGTACAAGTTCAGATGCAGGAACTGGAATCATATTAAGCAGCTTTAACGTGCCTAAGAGAACCGGATTGCCAGACTCATTTTTAGTCATACGCATAATGGATTTGTTTGAATGTCTGATCTGTCCATTGATGTAATCGCTATTCTTTGGGGAGGATAGTGGTGCGAAATACTGGTAATCATTGATAGAGATGACAACCCCGACATACTTGCGGTCATGTGTACGATGACCTTCCTTATTGTCAAAAACATGAATGATTTGGTTATCTACTCTAAGATAACGGATATATTCGTCTGAGACAGCATAAAGCTTGAGCATGGGCACTTAATCCTCAGTGAACAAAAAATAAAGCGAGCCTTTCGCAGCTCGCCAGTTGTTAAAACTGCCACGCTTAGGGAGGGGCATCTCCTTGTAGACATAGTATAACATTTTGAACAGTAAATTTCAACAAAAAGCGAAAATAGCAGTTGCAGTTTTGGACACTTATTTTCACATTTCGGGGGTGCGGACAAAAACCTGGACTCTGACAGGAACCGAAAGGAACTGTGAGATGTATTCAAGAAAACTGGTATTGAAAGCACTGAGACTGTACCGCAAATGCGGTTCTGTAACCAAAACCATTATAATCTTGGGGTATCCAAGCAGAGAATCCATGTATCTATGGATAAAGAATAGTGAGTATATGAACCCCGGAGATCGCATAGACAAGCGTCCTCCCCACAAGTGCCATTTATCAATTGCAGAAAAGGAATATGCAGTTAAACGTTGCTTTTATGATGGGGAATCGGTAAAATCAGTATCGGAAGAACTGGGATGCAGCACCACAGGCCTCTATCTGTGGCGAGACAAGTATCTCCACTGGTATAACGAAGACAGAATAAAAGAGTCATTAGGATATATGAGTCCTAAAGGGTATCGGGCATCACGTGGGATCGCCGTTTAGGCAGTCCAAGGAAATGTCCGCACCCCATTCTGTACATTTTTAATTATAACTTACTATTTGTGGCAGTGCAGCGCGACGAGCGTATCTACGTTCAGGTATGTCGTAGGTTGCCGGAGGAATCTGATCGGGAAATCGCCAATCTCATTGAAATCAAGGATAACTACCCTAAATACGTTGTGACGTTGGACGAGTTGGCCGCAGGAAATGTCAATGGTGTAAAAATCGTATACTTGGCGGATTTTTTGTTGAGTGATGAATACTAAATAACAAATTATGACGCATTACATGTAAAACAGGCTGGAAGTTAAGAATTAAAGATTTTAGCCTAAATTCCCGGGTTTCCAACCTATGTTAGCACTATGAAAAGTGCCTGAAAGCCGCATAAATACTGATAAAATCGGCATTTTTCCTTTACTTTCCAGACATAGTGTGGTATAATAATACCAACCTATGAAACGGGAGGTAAAGCGATGTCCTGTATCATTAAAAGCCTCGATAAACGAAGCGGTATCACATATGTTTACCAGTCCAGCTCTTATTGGGACAAGGAGAAGAAGGCTCCTCGTTCCAAGCGTGTCCTGATTGGCAAAGTCGATTCAAAGACAGGTGAGGTGGTTCCTACCGATGGCCGTGGTAAAAAGCGCGGCAAGAGCAAACAGCAGGAGCCGGCTTCTTCAAAACCTAAGCCAGGTCCCGTTCCCGAGACCAGAACAGACCGGCAGTATTACGGTGCTACATACCTTCTTGACCAGATCGGTGAGAAGCTGGGCATCACAGATGATCTGAAAGCCTGTTTTCCGAACGACTACAAGAAGATCGAATCGCTCGCCTATTTTATGATCCTTGAGGACACAAATACGATTTCACGATTCAGTAAGTTTGCCAAGACGCACCGTCATCCTTATGGCAGCGACATTCCATCCCAGAGGAGCAGCGAACTGTTCCAGTCGATCACGGAGGAGGCGAAAATGAAGTTCTTCCGTCTTCAGGGGAAACGTAGGATTGAGAAAGAATACTGGGCATACGACAGTACCTCCATTTCCAGTTGCTCGGAAACGCTCAAGCAGGTAAAGTATGGCAAGAACAAGGATGGTGACAAGCTTCCTCAGATAAATCTTGCATTGCTTTTTGGCGAAGAATCAGGACTCCCGTTCTACTACCGCAAGCTGGCTGGCAACATCCCAGATGTGAAGACCGTCACTGAACTCGTCCTTGAGCTTGATATTCTGGGTTATAAGAAGGTCAAACTTGTCATGGACCGTGGCTACTACAGCGCGGATAACATTAACGGGCTGTACAAGCAGCATTATAAGTTCCTTGTCGGAGCAAATACTACGCTGTCCTACGCCAAGGCATTTATCAAGGAGCTTGGCGACGACATCCGTAACTATGAGAACTACAGTGACCAGTACAAGGTCTACTATGCGAGCAAGTCCATTGCTTGGGATTACACTCAGGAAAGACCTTATAAGGGAGACACCATTTCAGCTGACCGCAGGATGTATCTGCATCTCTACTACAACCCTGAAAAGGCAGTAGAGGACAATCAGAAACGCACTGCATACTACGTCCAGCTGGAGAAAGAGCTCACATCCGGGAAACGTAAACCCGAGCACGAGAAGGATTATGCAAAGTATTTCACCGTGCATGAGACTCCTGTACGTGGGCTGAAAGTCACACCAAACAATGAGGCAATGAACAAGGCGCGCAGGCTTTATGGTTACTTCGTCCTGATCAGTAACGAGGTCAAAGATCCTGTTGAAGCATTGCAGCTTTACCGTACCAGAGACGTCGTAGAGAAGGCCTTCGGGAATCTCAAAGAGCGCCTCAACTGCCGTAGAACGCTGGTATCATCTGAGTCAAGCCTTGAAGGAAAGCTGTTCGTGACTTTCGTTTCTTTGATATATTTGTCATATATCAAGAACCGAATGCAGGAAAACGACCTTTTTTCAAAGTACACGATAACGGGACTGGTGCTAGAATATAAATAGTACAAGTTAAAGTGAGTTATTCCAAGGAATAAGACTATAATAGAGATAGTCCCAGGAGGAACTCACAATGGCTAGTAAACAACCTCAACAC
>NZ_JBQHVU010000035.1:0-9082 GCF_052064335.1 Candidatus Weimeria sp. HCP3S3_B5
TTCAGGGACTTTCGTTTGATCAGATAGCTGCTGGAATAGATCTGCCTGTAGATGAAGTGAAGAATATTATCAGCTCAGAAAGTTAATAGCGCAGGTATGAGAGCTCAGGGTATAGGGAGAAGGGTTCGGGACTTAGTTTGGATTTATCCCTAGCCCCTAACCCCTAACCCCTTCCTTACTTTAAGGAAGATACGAAGGGAGTGAGAACTATGTGTAAGGTAATCGAAGAGATGCGTAAGGAAGTATGGAATGAGGCTTGGAATGAAGCTTGGGATGAAGCTTGGGATGAAGCGTGGGGTAAAGCCTCTAGTGAGGCAGAGCTAAAGACAAAAGAAGCTAGTGTAAGAAGAATGTACCTGAAGGGGTTTCCGGCGGATCAGATAGCATATATTATAGATCTGCCTGTAGATGAAGTGAAGAATATTATCAGTTCAGAGATTTAATAGCACAGGTATGAGAGCTCAGGGTATAGGGAGAAGGGTTCGGGACTTAGTTTGGATTTATCCCTAGCCCCTCACACCTCGCACCTCACACCTCGCACCTACTTCTTCTAACAGACGAACAGTTCTCACTATGGTTCGCTTTTTTACAATAATCAGGCACACCATCATAGTATACTCATTTTTGTTTCGAGGAACAAAGGAGTTCGGATGGCCATTCAGCTGTCCGGACTCTTTTCCTACTAAGTAGAAAAGAGGAAAAAAGATGAGTTATCCTGAGATTGATTTTTTGTATCTGAATGAAGACGACATGATAAGAGCCGGAGTGCAGGACATGAAGGGCTGTATCGAGGCAATGGAAGAGATGTTTCGTCTGATGAAGGTCGGGGATTACAGGATGGGTGGAGCAAACGGTAATTCTCATGGAAGTATGGTCATGTTTCCAAAGGAATCACCTTTTCCTGAGATGCCTGTGGACGGACCCGACCGTCGGTTCATGGCTATGCCTGCTTATCTGGGTGGCAAATTCGATATGGCCGGTGTCAAGTGGTATGGAAGTAATGCCGAAAACCGTAAGAAGGGGCTTCCTCGTTCTGTCCTCATGCTGATCCTGAATGATAAGGATACCGGAGCCCCAAAGGCATTTATGTCAGCAAATATACTTTCCGCATACAGGACAGGCGCAGTGCCAGGAGTAGGGTTCAAGTATTTTGCAAGAGAGGACGCTACTACTGTGGCTATAATTGGACCTGGTGTAATGAGTAAGACTGCTCTTGCAGCTGCCATAGCTGTCCGTCCCTCGATAAGAAGAGTTAAGGTCAAGGGACGTGGTAAGGCATCGCTTATGAAGTTTGTAGATCATATGTCGAAGCTTTATCCGGATGTGGAGTTTATTCCGGTGGATACAATGGAAGATGCTGTGCGTGACGCCGACATTGTTTCATGCTCCACCTCGACTCCTACCGGTGATCCATCCCTTTATCCTTATATCAGAGAGCAGTGGATCAAGCCTGGTGCTGTCATCGAATCTACGGCGGCGCTCCGCTTTGATGACGATTTTCTTATCAACAGGACCAGGACAGTAACAGACAATATCATGCTTTACGAGGCATGGGAAGACGAGATGAAGCCAGACGCCTATAATACTATCCCTATCCCAGCGGTTCGTGTCGAGGACCTAATCGCAGAGGGGAGGATGTCTCCTGACCAGATCGATGATCTTGGTGATATCCTGCTTGGAAGAAAGCCGGTCCATAGAAATGACGATGAAATCGTCATCTATTCTGTAGGCGGTATGCCGACAGAGGATGTAGCCTGGGGAACAATGGTCTATAGAAATGCCGTAGAAAAAGGTATTGGCGTAAAGCTTAACCTCTGGGATACACCGAAGATGGTGGTGTGAGGTAACAAAGTAAAGTATATGCTTCACCTGTAATCACTTTGCTAAGGAAGTTCTTTTCGCTCAGCTCGCTAAACGTCTTCGACCTGTGCTCGCTAATAAGGAAGTTCTGCTCGCTAAGCTCAATCTTCGTCTATAAGCAAGAAACGAAATGAGGAGGTACACAATGGTAAAACATATAATCCTATGGCAGTTTAAGGATGAACTGACAGATGACAGGAAAAAAGAACTGGGTAATGAAATCAAAGAAAAGCTGGAGGCTCTTCAGGGAAGAATTCCGGGGCTTGTCGATATACATGTACAGGCGGATATTCTGCCATCTTCGAATGCTGACCTGATGCTTGACTGTTCTTTTACGGATGAGGATGCGCTGAATGGCTATGCAGTCTATCCCGACCATGTGAAGATAAAAGACGGGATCATCGCACCAAATGTGAAGTTAAGAGTCTGCATTGATTATAAAGAGTAATCATGGAAATAGAATATCATCAGCCACAGGATGATTTTTTAACCGTGAAGGATATCAGGCTACAAGAGAATGATTATTAATACGGGCAGCCGGACGGATATTCCGGCTTTCTTTTCAGAATGGTTCTATAACCGAATAAAGGCCGGGTTCGTTCTAGTGAGAAATCCATACGACCCGATGATGGTGACGAGATATGTGCTTGATCCATCTGTCGTGGATGCGATTTCTTTCTGTACGAAGAACCCGGCACCAATGCGTCCTGGACTTCATGAGCTGGACAGATTCAAAAGCTTTTTCATGGTGACGATCACACCGTATGGCAGGGAGATAGAGCCTATTGTTCCAGATAAGAACAAAGTGGTGGAATCATTCAAAGCACTGTCGGAATATGCAGGGAAGAATGCCATGAGCTGGCGGTATGATCCGGTTTTTATTTCAGAAAAATACAGCGTAAAATTCCATAAAAGAGCTTTTGCAGATTTTGCTGAGAAGCTACATCCATACACTAGCCAGTGTGTGGTGAGTTTTATAGATCTGTATGAAAAAACGAAAAGAAACTTCCCGGAGGCGAAGCATGTGTCAAAGAAAAAACAGGAAGAGCTAATTGATTCCTTTTCTGAGACAGCAAGGAAATATGGGATGCAGATTCACCTGTGCCTTGAAGATGCAGGGCTCATCAGAGATAATGTTGATGCAGACGGATGCTATTCACAGGCGGTAATGGAAAAGGCGATAGGAGAGCATCTGACTGTCCCAAATGCTGCAATAGGCGCCAGAAAGGGATGCAGATGTCTCCTTGGCTCAGACATAGGGGCATATAATACCTGCGCTCACGGATGTCTGTACTGTTATGCGAATTATGACATGGAGATAGTGCATCAGAATATGAGATGGCACGACCCGGAATCCCCTCTGCTGATAGGACATCTTCACAAAGGGGATATGGTCAGGGATGCAAAGCAGAAGTCGTGGATAGATCCACAGCTCAATATATTTGATTTTATTTCTAGATAATAGTGAAATACTATTTGTTCAGATTTTTCCTTACTTTATTCAGCTTATTCTGGTCTATTCTGCCGTTAGCTATGGCATTATTCACCCAGAGATCCAGGCCTCTTCCGTCTGTCCTCAATATTATATCATTTTAATTCCCCGATTTGGGGAATTAGACTATCTTTTTTCCTCGAATCAGTTGTTTATTATCCTGTCTGCTGGGTGTATCATCAGATCATACAGAAGAAAAGCAGATGATTGGAGGACAAAATGATTACGTTGTTCTGTATCTTTATAATCGGTGCTGTATTTGTAGGGCTGATAAAGCTGGTATTTGATCTGATCGGAGCGATGTTTCGTCTGTTACCGACAATCATTGTATTCATAGTGCTGGCAGGCCTGTTCTGCCTGGTATTCTGACGGAGGTAAAAAAACTACTATGACAGGTGAAGTTTATGATAGGGATAAAGAAGTAAGAGAGGCTGAGATGGCTGGTGAGCGCGCATTATCGAGTCTCAGGGAAGCTGACAAGCAGCTCGGAAGTGCGAGAAACTGGGGGCTGCTGGATATCTTCGGCGGCGATACAATTTCCGGGATAATGAAGCACATGAAGGTCAGCAATGCAAACAAGTACATTGAAGACGCGAAGCGTGACCTGATGGCTTTCAGGGATGAGCTGGATGATATCAGAGACATAGAAGGTCTGAATATAGATATCGGCGGATTCCTGACATTTGCCGATTTCTTCTTTGACGGGCTTATTGCAGATATCTTCGTACAGTCGAAAATCAACGATGCCAGAAGGCAGGTTCAGGAAGCGATAGCTAGGGTAGAGGGGATACTGAGGCAGCTGAGATCGCATTACTAAGTGATGATTGCTTAGTCATTTTGACAAGAGAGCATTCCGTGGATATTCTTTCGGGATGCTCTTGCAGTTTATCCGCGAAAAAATTAATTCCTATGATGGAGTGTTAATGCATCCACAAATCCAAAATGGGAAATCTATATGATATTCTGATAACGGTCTGATATAGAGGCACACAATGAAATCTTCATAAGAATATTTCATTGGAAAACGTCAGAATGGTAATTTCCATGGCGGTTGTGTACAATCATATCAGAGGAATTAACGATGAGCGAAAGTGGATTTTTTAACAAAATATATAAAGAAATTGGAAAAATGGCTGGTGATGATGTGGCCAGGAAATTCTGGGAGAAGTACGGCGGACTAACAGTTAGCTTCCCAAAGAATCTGTATTCCAATGAGTATGCCAAGGAATATATACGAAAGAACAATGGTAAATTACATCCAAGCCAAATGGCAAAGATACTCAATCTGACTGAGCGTCGCGTCAGGCAGATAATCAAAGAACTAAGAGATGAGGAATCTTAGAAGATTAGGAGGACAAAGATTATGGGTAAGACGAAGAAGGTGGTTGTTACAGTAGTTGTTGTCGCGGCTATTGTAGTGTGTGGATGCATGGCGTGGTTTAAATTTTACAAGGAGCCTCATGATAAGGCTGTTAGCGATTATAACAATGCTGTGACAGTATTGACAGATAAAAATAAGGAACTGGACGAGCATATTGATAGTCTGAATGCCCTTATAAAAGGAAAGGATAAACCATATAGCAAAAAGGTTGCTGAAAAAGCGGCAGAGGTGGTTAAGGAAGCAGATTCGGCAAAGCGAACAGTTCCTAAGGACATGCCTTCTAAGACAAAAGATATTGTCAGCGCTACAGGAAAAATAGATGTTGGTGTAGATTATTCTGAACAGATATCGGAATTAGATGAATCGGCAAAGGAATACTCTGATAGTATTAAGCAACTCAAACAGGTGACAAATCCCAAGGAAAGCTTTGTTATTGAGCGTCTTAAGACAATTAAGGAAGTTAAGGAAATAAAAGCAGTTACAGAGGACAATGATCCTAATGGACATCTGAACAAACCGCATGGATATACAGCAACTGTCTATTTTGTATCATCGAGTGTGGATCAAAGTGAGGTGTATTACGAGGGGAAAGGGGATCCGGTAGATAAGGGGACAGATGGGGGCGGAGCTGTTGAAGTGTATGCAAATGTTGCGGACGCAAAGAAGAGAAACTCTTATCTGGAAGGATTTGATGGACCAGGAATTACTGATTCAGGTTCTCACAGAGTTGTTGGGACATGCGTTATACGAACATCGGAATATCTGACGGCTTCAAAGCAGAGGAAACTTGAGAGGAAAGTAATAAATGCTCTTATTGCGTTAGATTAAGCTATAGGGATATATGAGGTGAAAATATGGTATGTCCATATTGTGGCTCAAAGGAATTGATTCTTGAAAGTGATGAGGTAACTATCGAGCGGATAAGAAATGCTACCTATAAAGATATCGAACATGAGAAGATGTCATTTGAGCAGGCAAAGTATAATGATAGGAAGCAGGAGAAAAAGACAACATCGTTTAAAAGCGGTAAGTTCAGTAAATTCATTATAATATGCATAGTAATAGATGCATTGGGAATGGCAGTAGCTTTTAATGATGTTCGCCCTGTGGCGGGAGTTATTGCTATTCTGCAGCTAGCGCTTCTTGTTATGGCATGGCTTATGGGGGCAGGCATTATTAAAGAAAAACTTCAAGGACAGTATGTCTTGTTTGCAATTGTTGGAATGGTGCTGACTATTCCTTATATGAGTTTTTATAATGGTAGAGGAGCTGAAGCATTAGAGTCTAGAAAAGATAATGATAACTATACGGCCACAACATCTTCATCATCAGAAGAAAAGGTTGATTATAATAAGAGGATATTTCTTGGCCAAAGGGTTAACTTGCAAAGTCTCTTCCTAAACCAAAAAAACTACACGGATATATAGCAGAAGATTCTTCTGACAGCTTATCAATATATATTGACAAGCTGTCAGAAAAAGATTACAATACGTATGTGGATGACTGCTTAGACAAGGGCTACGATAGTGACTATTATAGATACGATGATTCGTTTCATGGTACAAACAACAAGCATGAAAAAAGAGATCTTTCAGTTGAGTGGGAACGGAATAAAGTAATGCATATCTATCTTATGGTAGGAAGTGCTTTGGCTGGAGCGGCTGTTGGCTCTATTGTTCCGGGTGCAGGAACCGCAGTTGGACTTGCGACAGGATTCGTGGGTAGCCTTGTTGGAACAGCAGTAGCATCTGAGGCATATAACTCTGTTGTGGAGCAGGCACCAGAAGTGGCAAAGAAATTTGTGGATAAAGCACAGTCAATGGCTCGAAATGCTGTTACAAGGGCAGAACAGATTGTGCCTGATAAAGTGGATTCCGTAAAAGAATCTTTGAATAATTTCTTTAACAATAATAATATACCAGTTACAGTATGATGAATAAGGAGCTGAGAAATGAATGACATAAAAGAAAAGAACGAACCTATAACACAAGATGAGCAGGAGATGGGTAGTAGATATATCATTATCAAAATTGCTGTAATATTTGCTCTATGCTTTATGGTAATATTTGGGATTACTCATCCATCGTCAATATTGGGAACAGGGAAAGTGACGAAACTGGAATTGTCGGGTAAATCATCAAAAAGTGCAGGCCATGATTTTGTTTCAGGGGATGGGAAAACGGTAGCTGATTTTTCAGATGCGGTTATAACAAAGTCTGAGAAGGAAGCTAAATTGGAGGTATATTCGCAGGATGTAAGTGATACGTCTCATTTATCCCAGAACATCATATTTAACTGGCTTAAGAAATATCAGACTATAACATACAAGGGTAAGGTACAGTATTATGTAGACCTTAATCTGATTACAGAAAAAAATGTTACAGTTGATTCTACAAATAAGACGGTGACTGTTACGATACCAAAACCTCAGTATCAGATAAATCTTGATTACAAAGATTTCGTTATCAGTGATCCTTCTACACATACATTCCTTCCGACAAGCGATATAAAACTCTCATTTGATGACGTACAGGAACTCGATGAAGATGCCAGAAAAAAGATTGAGGCTAAAGTAGAGCAACAGAATAATATAGCGGAAGCTAAGCAGGCAGGACTGGATCAGACAAAGGAAATATATGAGCAGGTAATAGGTACTGTAGATAAAAATTATACGGTGAATGTTGAGTATTAAGTGGAGGAAATAGTGATGAAGAACAGTACAAAAGTTGTAGCTTATGATATATTTCTTGTGGCATTATGTCTGGCATCTTTTTTATGGTTTTCAAGAATCGCCACAAGTAAGGTTGTGTATAGCAACTCGATAGAGACTTTGGATGAAAAGAAAGACAACGTTTTAAGGCTGACCGCAATATCGGCAGGCGCATCATTTGCGGTTTCACTTCTGCCTGGTAATGTAGGAGATTCTATATCTGATAAACTTGTTGATCTTAGCGGATATTTTGTTGCAATAACCATTGGGATATATATTGAGGAATGGATGATTGCAATTATGGGTATTGTGGCTTTTAAAATAATTATACCTATAGGATGCATTGTATTACTGATATTGTCTTTTTTTGATAAACCTGATATTAACCGTCTTACTTGTAAGGTTATGATATTCGCGTTTGTGCTTACTCTTGTGGTACCATGCAGTACATGGATATCACAAAGAATAGATGCGGTTTCAGATCAGACTATAGCTAACAGAGTGGAAGAGGTTCAGAAAAATTCAGATGATGTTGTTGCAGATACAAAAGATAGTGATGAAAGTGGCATTTCAGGAGCATTATCAAATCTTTGGTCAAAAATTTCAGGAGGGGTTCAAGGGGTTCTGACAAAGTTTGAAACCCTTCTCCGGAACCTGATTGATACTATTGCAGCTATGATTGTAACGTCATGCATAATACCTGTACTGGTATTTGTTTTTCTGATATGTATTACGAATATGATATTTGGTAAGGTAGTGGAGTTGCCTGATCCAAAAGAACATAGATTAAGTGATAAGACAAGAAAAGTTCGTGAATCCATATCCTCAAAGAAATCTTTGAAAAATGCAGAACCGTCAGATGTCATTTCAGAGAAGAGTGACTGAATAGTATAGATACATTTGTAGTAACGAAAGCTGTTAGAGAACAAAATGTTCTTTAACAGCTTTTTTTGTGTAGTTTTATAAAGGCACTTCGCAAAAATTTTTACTTCTATCTAGGAAAAAATGCTTGACACCCACGCAACGTGGAGCGGTAATCTAAGAAAGGAGTACAAAATGATTTCAAGGACAGAATTGTGTAAGGAGTGCGGTATGACGCGACGAGCGTTAGAACATTATGCAACTGATGAGGGTTATCATCTGTTGGACCCGCTTGTGACGGATGCCTCAGGTTCTTATTACGATGATGATGCAGTAGAAAAGTTGAACTCTATAAAGTGTCTTAAGGGGTATGGGTTTTCTCTTAAAGAAATAAAGAGATTCCAGACGTCAGATGTCCAGGAGCAACATGAGATGATGCGTGCTCTGCTTGTAAGAGTTGAAAAGAAACAGGATGATATCATCAGACAGAGAAAGATGATAGAGGATTATTTAATCTCATTTGAGAACAGGAGGAAATGACTATGGCATTTTGTATGAACTGTGGAATGAAAGTTCCAGATAACGCAAGGTATTGCCCGAATTGTGGTTCGAAAATCGAATCATCGATTACTGATACTGATGATGGTGAAATTAAAGAAGAGGAAGAAAAAAAGAGGCTTCATCAGTTTGTGTGGGTAAGTAGTAGCCTCGGCTACACACCCTATCCTTGTTCTGCTTGACTGCCAACTAGCTGGTTGGATGCCCTGTGTCAAGGGTT
>NZ_JBQHVU010000036.1:0-8943 GCF_052064335.1 Candidatus Weimeria sp. HCP3S3_B5
GAACTGTTCATTCAAAAAACTATTATTGTTTATTAACTACTGGACCTCTGAGCCCTAACTCTTGGCTTCTGTTTCCTCAAACCTCACACCTCACACCTCTCACCTCACTTAATCTCATGCACCCAGTTATCCGGATCAGCTATCTCGCCCTCCTGGATACCAGTAAGAGTGCTGCGAAGCTTGGCCAGTGTAGGCCCTATCTCGTCCATTCCGCTCTTTATATTGGTGATCTTTCCATGGTCGTTGATACGTCCGACAGGAGAGATAACAGCGGCTGTACCGCAAAGGCCCATCTCATCGAACTCGCCGTCCTCAACTTCAGAGAGAAGAATCTCGCGCTGCTCTACCTTCATGCCAAGCAGATTTTCAGCGATATAGCATAGAGACCTTCTGGTAATGGAAGGCAGGATAGAATCTGACTTTGGAGTCACGAGAGTCTTTCCCTTGTCCTTTATGAAGATGATATTGGCTCCGCCTGTCTCCTCGATCTTTGTTCTGGTGGCAGGATCGAGATACATATTCTCATTGAATCCCTTCCTGTGAGCCTCCATGATAGGATGTAATGACATAGCATAGTTAAGTCCTGCCTTGATACCGCCGGTGCCGTGAGGAGCCGCTCTGTCGAAATCAGGGATCATAACCTCAACCGGCTTCAGCCCACCCTTGAAGTATGGACCAACAGGAGTTACAAGAATACGGAACATATACTCGTCAGCTGGCTTAACGCCTATTACAGAATTGTATCCGAACATATATGGGCGGATATAAAGAGTAGCACCGCTTCCAAAAGGAGGGACCCAGGCCTCATTAGCCTTTACAACCTTCTCAACGGCCTCGACCCATCTGTCGACAGGGAAGGCGGGCATCTCAAGACGCTCGCAGGAATCATGCATCCTGGCAGCATTTGCATCCGGACGGAAGCATACGATCCTGCCGTCCTTAGTATGATAAGCCTTCAGTCCCTCGAAGCAGGACTGTGAATACTGGAGCACGCAGGCACACTCACTCATAGTGACTGTATGATCCTTTGTCAGCTCTCCGTCATCCCATTTACCATCCTTGTACATGGAAACATAGCTGTAATCTGTCTGTCTGTAGTTGAAATCCAGGTTACTCCAGTCAATGTCTTCTGGTCTCATTTCTTTTACCTCCTAGTAAATTTATTGCTTTTATAATTATACACCTTTTGGGCGATTATGAAAGAAGTTTTTTTGGATCGGATAAAAATTACAAAGTAAAAGACCGGCTGTTAAAAGCCGGTCCTTTTGTCAGGAACTGATCGAACTGTCGGCCTTTATCTCGTAGCCCGCAGTAATCAGATCGTTTAAAAGATTGTCAGTGCTGGAATAGTAATCATATGGACTTTGCAGCCTTGAATCATCCTGACCTGAGTTATACCAGAGGGAGCCATCTGACTGTTTTGCTACATTAGGGAACTCGACGTATGTATAGCCTGTCAGATCATCAGCGAACCAGTCATCATACTTAGCCTTAAAAAGCACTATACATTCTTCAGGATAGTCGTTGATATCGTCTGCCGAATTAGCGACTGCCGTCACGCATCCGATAAACTTAAGGCTTTTGATATCGTCCGACTGGTCGCGCAGGTATTTACTGGCATGTCCTGCAAGCTGCTTTCTGTCAGATGCGTTGAGCTCTGTAGGATCTGTTACAAGAGTGTCTGTCTTTCCGACCTTAAAGGTCTTTTTGGCAGGAGAATAGACATGTCCGTGTGAAGGACTTGTGTCGCCCTCAAATGTAACGGTAAATTCCTGACCCTTCTTTGTAAGGTAGAGCCTGCCATCGGAATCAGTTACACCCTGATCACTGCTTACAGAAAAATCATAGTTGTTAAAGTCGCTGTCATCTGTATCGATCACAGGGGTTAGATATGGAAGAGCGCCGGCGTAGCTTATGCTTACATCCTCGAAAGGATCAATGACATCTACTGCACTCAATCCATTAACAGTTACGGCCTTTTTTAATCCAAATATGTGAAGCCCCAGCTTTTTGGCATAAGCCTTGCTGTATTTGACTTTTACAACAACTTCATCAGAGTTTGCAAGCTTTCCCTGAGCCTTGGTCTTTACCTCGGGCTCTATGCTGTCTACAAATGATTCGATGAGCATGGCTTTTTTGAAGTCTCCACCCAGACTTGCAAGGTCTGAATAATCTTCAAGATCCTTATCAGACAGCCCGTACAGCTTTGAAAGCTTTCTGCTTAGTTTATCCTGGTCGATATAGGCCCAGGCGGATCCATATTTGTCATATCCTTCGCATTTTACCTTGACGAAATCACTGATAATATAGGTATGGCGGTAGAAATGGATCCCAAGGATCAGGACTACTGCCGCGCATACAGCGGCAACAACGGCTATTATAAGCTTCTTGTTTACAGGCTTAGCCGCTGCTGTGGCAAAAGAGCCATTCTGAGGTGCTTGTGCAAAAGCCTGGCCAGCATTCTGACTTCCCTGTCCAAAAGCCTGAGTGCCGTACTGTCTTGTCTGTGCCGAGGACTGGCCACTATTTAGACCTGCCTGATAAGGGAGGCCATCTACCTGATTCTGCCCCTTATTATCAGTGCCCTGGCTTCCTGTCACTGATCTGTTGACCGGAGCGCCGCATTTTTTACAGAATTTATTTTCCGGAGCCACTGGAGCCCCGCAGTTTCTACAATATTTCATCGCTTCCTCCGATCAGTATGGCCAGTCGCCATCCTTCTTCCTCTTAGAGCGTTCTGCCGACATTTTATCGAGATTCTTTTTCTCGATCTTGGAAATCTTTACATCATTCATATCAGTAAGAGAGGAGTCAGGCTCGTACCAGTCCTTATTATTAAAGTAATCATTCAGATCAGCGGCCTGAAAGGTGTATCCATGCCTTGCGTAGATCTCATTGATGGCAATGCGGAGATCATAGTTACTAAGAGACTTTATATCGCTTTTGGATATAGATTTGTCTGAGCTGTCAGCGAGGATATAGTCTTTATCTGAATCCTCATCCTCATCTGTGTACGAGTCTTCATCGTAATCATCAGCCTCATCTGTGTACAAGTCTTCATCGTATTCATAATCATCTTCATCTTCATCATAATCAGAATCTGTTTTGCCTGAATCCACTGTGGTAGAGCTCTTGCTCTCCTTGATATCCCCGGCGAGAGAAGAGTAGTCAGTAAGCTTTTCCACGGGCTGGTCGATCACGGTAGCGTCTACTCTGGCCTCTGCATTATTCTTTTCAGCCATATCCTTTGATGTTCTTGCCTTGTTAACGAATGGCGTATTTATCAGCCCAAGCCTTGAAGCGATAAGTAAACCAATACAAAGAGCAGCAATAGACGCTATTATTATGATAGCTATTATAACACCCTTCGGCAGACGGGAAGGTTTTGGAGTCTTATCACTCATATTTTACCCTCCATATCAGTAATCGAAGTTGCTGAACAGTTCTTCGAGAGACGATGCTTTTTTCATCAGATACTGTGCAACAAGCAGCTCCGGAACATGTGCAGCTACAAGTATTATTCCAACTACAGATAGAACGATGCCTGAGATAGAAAGTATAAGGCCAAGGGTCTGTACTGTTTTGTTGGAGGTATTCTCTTTATTTACAAGAAGGAGGACCATAGCTATGCAGCCTAGAACAAGTCCTGCTATGTTTGATGCCTGTCCTATAAGACCCAGTGAGAACTTAATTGAAAGGATAGCCATTACAAAGCATGCAACCTCAAGTCCCTCACTGTTTGACTTAGGAACGAGGCGGTTCATATTCGCTCCCATGTAATTGAGGGTCTGACTTGCCTTTGAAGGGCCCTGCTGGTATGGTCCCTGACCATAAGCGCTATTGAACTGCTGATTCTGCTGACTATAACCGTTGTTAAACTGCTGATTCTGCTGTCCATAACCGTTGTTAAACTGCTGATTCTGCTGTCTATAACCGTTGCCAAGCTGCTGATTCTCTTGGCCAAAGCCACTGTTGACCTGCTGATCAGAAGAAGCATTGCTCTTAGACTGCTGGTCCTGTGAGACATCCATTGGACCTACAGGCTGCTTTGCCTGGTCACTGCTGTTTTCTTCTCCAGGGTCAACCTCTGCATTTGACTGGTTTGTAGTCATATCATCCTCTACGTGAGCGCCGCAGAACGGACAAACCTTTGCTCCATCCGGGAGCTTCTTTCCACAATTTCCGCAAAATGCCATTTGGTTTCCTCCTCTGCCGAAAAAATGTGTTGTCTTTGTGTCCAAAAAATTATAACATAATAAAAAGCTGCATTCAAGTAAATCAGACCTTATGGATAGTGAGAAAATATGATAGACTATATGTATATTTATTCTGGATTCAGGAGGATAAGATGAGTGATACAGAAAAGAGAACCATTTCGATCATCTGCTATCTTGCAGTAGTGCTTATGATGGTGCTTCTGTCGATAATGTCTGATGAGAGGGAGGTGATCTTTCCGGAGGTCGGAGCTATTGCTGCCGGAATGTTTCTGACTCCGCACAGGTCATGGATGACGAATGGCAGGAGGATGTTTGCCCTGCTTCTAGTCGGAGGAGTCATTGGCATGGGAATAGTCAGATTTCTTCCCTTGCCGGTAATGGCACAGATGATAACAGGATATATAGCGGCTCTTCTGATACAGTCGCTTTCCGGGACGTCATTTGTTCCTATGATTTCAGCTCTGGTGCTCCCGGTCCTGCTTCAGACCAGATCCATATGGTATCTTATTTCACTTGTGATCTTTTCTCTGACAATAATAGGGATAAGAAAGCTTCTTGAGAAAATGGGTATAAAGGGAAGTGAGGAATATATACCGATGGAGAGGTCGATAAAACCTTCTCTTACGGTCTTTCGGATCATAATGGCTTCTATTATGATTGCAATAGCTCTTGGCACAGGGCTTAGATTCATCGCGGCTCCGCCTCTCCTTGTCGCCTTTACAGAACTGTCAGCCCACAACAACAGGGTAATCCGTCTTCATCCGATAAGGGTGATAATGCTGATGCTCCTATCATCTGCGTCAGGCGCCTGGGTGCGTCTTCTCTTTGCTGGCCTGCCAGCCTGCTTCACACTCCTGGCAGTGCTTATCTCTACGATGATATTTCTCGTCGTCTTCTATAATGCCGGACCAATGGTGCCGCCGGCCGGAGCAGTCATGGTGCTTGCTTATCTGGTGCCAGAGAAAGCGCTGCTTATCTATCCATTAGAGATACTAATCGGAATTGGCGCGTTTGTGGGGGTCTGTGTGGTCAGGGAGAGGATAGGAGTTAGGGTATAAGAGATTTACAAGTATCAGAATGAAGGTAAAACATACAGGATCAGGGCCTTGTTAGTATCAGATCAACTCGCCCCTAACCCCTCGCACCTCTGACCTATTTTGCTAAGGAAGTTCTCTTCGCTAGGTTCGAACTTCGTCTTCGACTTGTTCTCGATAATAATGAAGTTCTGCTCGCTAAGCTCAAGCTGCGCCTGCGGCTTGCTTTCGCTAACAAGGAAGCTGTCTTCGTTAAGCTCGAACTTCGTCTTCGACTCGTTCTCGCTAATCTCAGACAGCGGCCTCGCTTGTGGCTTGAGCTGCGCTTTTGGCTTGCTCTCGCCTACAAGCTTTCAGCCTCCGACGTCGCTCTCAGATTAGACTCAAGGAACTTATTATATCCTTTCCATGCAAGGGAGGTGCTTGGAGAGTCGTAGATGGCCTGCTTCATGGTCTGCATTTTGGCGTCTACATTGTCAGCAAATGAAAGTGCCATAGCCTCGCATATGGCAGGCTTTTTAGGAGAGCCGAATTCCAGCTCGCCGTGGTGGGCAAGTATACAGTGCTCAAGCTCCTTGGCTTTCACGGCAGGGAAATGAGGGATTTCCTTTATATGATCCCGTATCATCATAGTACCCATTACAATATGGCCCAGGAGATTGCCGTCATCTGTGTAATCATTCTCAGGGAAAGGAGAAAGCTCATATACCTTTCCTATATCATGACAGATCGCGGCTGTCACCAGGAGATCTCTGTCAAGAAAGGCGTAATGCCTGGCAAAGAAGTTGCAGACTCTTGTTACAGAAAGTGTGTGTTCGAGAAGACCACCGACGAAGTTGTGATGAACGGATTTGGCGGCTGAGCAGAAGCAGAAGTGCTTGCTGAATTCTTCATCACCAAAGAAGGACATCAGAAGCTCATGCAGATAGTCAGTCTTTACCGAATTGATAAGGTTCATAAGCTCATCAAACATCTGATCTATATCATATTCGGAGCAAGGAAGGTAGTCCGAGGAGGACACGCTGGCAGCATCGACCTTTGTAGCCTGCCTTATGATAAGCTGCAGCTGCCCCTTGTATTCCTGGGAATCGGCAACTATGTTTATATAATCGAGATTCGAAAATTCCTCTATTCCCGGGGAGGTAGGGTCCCAGACCTTTGCATTTACAGAGCCTGTCTTGTCCTGAAGCATAACGTTCCAGTACTCCTTGTCGTTCTTTGTGACGGCCTGCTTTACTTCCTTTACCATGTAGGTCTCCCGGACCTGTTCTCCAGCTTTAATAGTATTTATATACTTCATCTGATCTCCTGTTTCTTACGCATAATTATTCAAATGATATTTTAACTCTTTTATCACGCAGGCACAACCTTTTTTGCTAAAAACAGAGTCAGCTTTATGACAGGGCCTATAAAAGCGAAGCCTCATATATAAACTTTTTGGATAAGAGCCCGATATATAAGTTGTAAATCTGATTAAGACAATTTGATGAGGATATTTTATGAGAATAAATAATAATATCTCCGCAGTGATAGCAAACAAGCATCTGCTGCGTAACGAAACATCGCTGGCCGCATCCATGGAGAGGCTTTCCTCCGGATACAAGCTCAATCACGCAAAGGATAATCCGTCAGGAATGGCTATCTCCAACAAGATGCGTGCCCAGATCAGGGGGCTTGACAGGGCCAGTCAGAATACGGCTGACGGAGTATCTCTTCTGAACACTGCTGATGGGGCGATTGGAGAGACTACAAGCATCCTTCAGAGGATGAGAGAGCTTTCAGTCCAGGCAGCTAATGATACAAATACTGATTCCGACAGGGAGGCGATCCAGCTTGAGATGACAAGCTTAAGAAGTGAGATCGACCGAATTTCATCATCCACCGAGTTCAATACCAAGAACCTTCTTGATGGAACTCTCGACCGAAAGGCCTATGCAGATGACGTATCGAGACTTTCGGTCTCGGATTCGGTTCCGGCAGGGACCTATGAGGTGCAGTATAAAGCTGCTACGCGTGCTGAGCTTTCCGGAAAAGCCGAGGTGAGCAATGGCAGTGTGCCGGCTGATGCGGCAGGGACTTTCAAGGTAAATGGAAGAGAAGTCACCCTGAAGGCTGGTATGACTCAGGAGGAGGCCATCGAGGAGCTTAGGAAGCAGTGTGAATATGGCAATGTTTCAGCTGATGTGAACACAGATAAGAATGATGCTACAAAGAAGACCATTAGTCTGAAGTCGGGAGCCTACAATGACGAGCATGAACAGGTATTAGGGACTGCCTGGGGAAAGGATGCAAGCGTTGTAGTAGAGACTGACGCAAAGAATGCGGCTTCTGTCAATGCGGCAAAATATTTCGGACTGGCTGACAATACAGCAAATCCGGCAAAGGGCACGGACTCAATAGTAACCATTAAGAGCGGATTTGATGCTACTGCAACTGCAGCAACTGATGGCAGAAGGATCACAGTATCAGACAATAATGGCTTTGAGATCAGCTTTGTGGTAGATAAGGAAGAGGAAAAGACCACATCTGCCAAGACCAAGGAAGGCACAGCAAGGATAGATGTGACCGATATCGGTCCTATGGATCTTCAGGTCGGAGCAAATACCAGACAGCAGGTACGCGCCAGAATAGATGCGATGGACACGAAGAGTCTTTATATAGATGATCTTGACGTAACAAAGACAGGTGGCGCATCTGTCGCCATTGCCCGCCTTGATTCTGCTATTTCAAAGGTGAATGAGAACAGAGCCAGGATCGGTGCACTTTCAAACAGACTTGACAGCACTATATCAAGCCTTGATAATGCCAGTGAAAATATGAACACAGCTATTTCCAAGCTGCGCGATACAGATATAGCCACGGAGATGGTGGAATTCACCAAGGACAATGTGCTGCAGCAGGCTGGAACATCTGCTCTGTCACAGGCAAATGAGCTGCCAAATCTGGCTCTTCAGCTTTTGCAGTGATTTTTTTAAAAAACTGCTTGACATGGGCGGACGAAGATGATAATATATAACACGTTCCGCGCGTAAGAGCGGTAAGGAGAGGTATCGAAGCGGTCATAACGAGGCGGTCTTGAAAACCGTTTGTCCGAAAGGGCGCGTGGGTTCGAATCCCACCCTCTCCGCTTCAGGTGACCTGCCGCCTATGGCGGCAGGTCAGTATTTTGCTCGGATCATGGTTCACAGTTGGTTCTGATGGCCAGATACAAGAGCAGATACAACTGATAATAATAAGGTAGGACAGCTAAGTATGCAGATCGGCGGAGGCTTATTAAGCTATATCTGTTGATCACCATTTTGGAGAAGTACCCAAGCTGGCCGAAGGGACACCCCTGGAAAGGGTGCAGGTCGTTAACAGCGGCGCGAGGGTTCAAATCCCTCCTTCTCCGTTTCATCTGCGGTAGCTTTTGAAAAAAGTTTTAAAAAGTGCTTGACAAACAAGCGACACCGTAGTATGATAAACAAGTCGCCCGAGAGAGCGACAGAGAAAATCTTCCGAGAAGCGAAAGTCTTCCAAGAAGAAAATAAAAAAAGTCCTTGACAAGGAGCTCACAAAGTGATACACTAAATGAGCTGTCGCGAAAAGGACAGCAGGACATTGACAACTGAACAGTGAAACAACCTTGAAAGATTTCTAAGAGAAATATCATTCGAGTGCAACTCGAAACCTTTTAAGAACAGTAATAGGAA
>NZ_JBQHVU010000037.1:0-8872 GCF_052064335.1 Candidatus Weimeria sp. HCP3S3_B5
GAAAAACACCAATTCAGGGCGAAGTCCTGAAAAAGCAGGAGGATCTGTATACAGCGATGGATGTTGCACCGTTATACGCAAAGCCTAGTGTGGAGACACCGGGAATTTAGGGTGTAAGCCGGACAGATTGATGCGCATCCAAGCAAGCTATGCAGCCATAAGGCTGCATCAGATTACAGATCATTTCAGAGTGACTTCTTGCAGAAAGGGGGATTTTTCATGCAGGATATATTAAAGGAATACGGACCAGCTCTTATTACGGTGGTAGCCATTCTTGCGCTTATAGCATTAGTGACCTTCCTTATTGGAAAAGATGGAGGCAGCGTGGTCGGAAAGGCTTTTTCCAACCTTATCACAGATTTTTTCAGCAAGGCTACGGGACAGGCCGGATCGACATCAGGCATCATAATGCTTGGCGGAGGATTCTGATATGGCGGAGGGGACTGCGGGAGTAAGCATCACACCTGAGTTTTTCGGACCGCTTTACCAGTATATAGAGGATGACTCGATCACTGATATAGATTATGACGGCAGGCGGCTCTGGATCTCCGATACTTCAAATAGGAGATATTCACCGGAGAAGGGTCTTCCTGAGGAGTTTGTAAACGCATTTGCCAAAAGGGTGGCAAACTGCGTCAGCAAGCAGTTTCATAAGCAGTCACCGGTACTTGAGGCAGAGACAGATACGCTTAGGATCACTATAGTGCACGAATCAGCAGCCATATCCGGTAAGGCCATCTGTATAAGGAAGTCCATGCCCTTTACCAGACTTACCAGAGAAGGGATGATAGAGAGCAGTTACCTGTCTGACCAGATGATAAGCCTTCTGATCAACTGTGTCCTCTCAAAGATGAATATGGTATTTTGCGGTGAGCCGGGAGTAGGAAAGACAGAGTGCGCCAAGTTCTTCTCTCAGTATATCCCAGGCAGGGAAAGGGTCATCACTATAGAGGACAATCCGGAATGGCATTATGCGGCAATGAATCCTGGAAGCGACTGCATAGAGCTTAGGATCAATCCGGTCATGGATTATACAAAGGCCATTAAGACCTGCCTCAGACTTAATCCCAAGTGGATGATGCTCTCAGAGGCCAGGTCCAAGGAGGTGGTCTATCTGATGGAGGGCTTTTCCACGGGTGTCAGGGGGATGACTACTCTTCATACAGACGATGTAAGAAAGGTTCCTGACCGTATGCTCAATATGGCAGGTAATCTCAGGTCGGAGAGCAGACTTATAAATGATATCTACAGCTTCATAGATGTGGCAGTGCTGATCCGGAAGAAGCTAACTACAAGGCCTGATGGAAGCAGCGGACTGATAAGATATGTAGACCAGATAGGATTCTTCTACCGAAAGGAAGCAAGGAACAGCTGTATATTGCTATTAAATGACGGTGAGCCAACGGGGGAGGAGATCCCGGATGTGATAATGAAGAGATTTAAGGATGCTCTTATTTATGACCCATTTATCCATGATGCAGAGGTCATGCCGGAGAAGCAATCAATGTACAAAAAGGCAGAAAAGGACGCAACAGATAAATCTCTTTACAGCATGACACCTGAGGATACGGATAATGCAGCGATGGTAGCAGAGCAGGGACGGTCATATGGAGAGGAAATAAAGATGCCTGACGCAGTTTTTCTGACTCATTCAGATCAGAGGATGACATTTATAGGAAAGCGGAGGCGCCAGATGATGGGCAGGGGGTGACGCTTTGAAAGGGAAAGTGACAAGGAAAGCAGAGAAGAAGAAAAGCAGGAAGCCTGGACTTTCTGACGAGCTGTCTGCCTATGGCTATGTCTTTTCACCAGGGAAGGCAGCAGTAAGATATGCCGCTGTTATAGCAGGTATGTTTATACTGGGTAGATTTTTCGGATTGCATCTGCTACCGCAGGTAGTGATGTTTCTTGCCGGAATGATAGTCCTTCCTCTTCTTATACGCAATAGCTACAGGAACAGGTACTACCAGCAGAAATTTTCAGATCTGAATATTTATATGGAGCAGTTCCTTTATTCGTTCATGAAGAGCAGAAAAGTTCTTACCACACTGGAGGACACTTACGATCTCTTCGAGGAAGGGGAGATGAAGAGGACTATATCAATGGCCATAGATCATATAAGGAATACTTATAATGAATCTGATTTCGAAGAGAAGGCCCTTCAGATAATTGAGAAGAGATATCCTTATCAGGGACTTACGATCATGCACAGGTTTGCCTTAAGGACAGAGGCGCTAGGAGGAGAATACAGGGAGTCGATAGATCTTCTTCTTGAATCCCGCAGGATGTGGGCCGACAGGGTATATGCTCTTCAGCAGGAGAAAAAGGTGAAGAGGAGAGAGATAGTTCTTTCGATAATCACATCGCTTCTCTTATGCTCCGTAGTTTATTATATGGCAGGTCAGATGGATCTGGACGTATCAGGGAATCCTCTGGCTCAGGTAGTTACTGTGATAGTCCTGATACTCGACCTTCTTATATATTACAGAGCGGATTCACGACTTACGGCAGGATATCTTGCCAATGACACTGACAGGGAAGTAGAGTATGTAAAGCAGTATCAAAGGTTCGTAAATTATGGAAATGGTTTTTTGGACAGGCTTGGCAAGAAGGCGGCTAAGAAGAAACTCAGCGAATATATAAAGGCCTGCTTTCCTGAATGGCTTATGCAGCTTTCGCTTCTGATGCAATCGGAGAATGTACAGATGGCTATTTTCAAGTCAGTAGATCATGCACCTGAGATCCTGAAGCCTGAGCTTATGAAGATGGTAGGAAGGCTGCAGCTGAACCCTACCGACAAGTCTGCATATATGGACTTCCTGTCAGAGTTTACATTGCCGGAGGTGAGGTCAGCTATGAAGATGCTATACTCTATCTCTGAAGGAAAGGGAGGAGAGGCAAGAGGTCAGATAGCAGATATCATCAGGAGGAATCAGGAGATGAGCGATAAGGCAAAAAGAGCAGCTGATTCTGATTCTCTGGCCGGAATGTATGCGCTTTTTCTGGCGCCACAGCTGACAGGCGGACTTAAGCTTGTATGTGATATGATACTTCTCTTTGTTGTATATATGGGGAGCATGGCAAAGGGAGTAGTATAGGAGGTGTGAGTGGAGTCAATACTAAAGGGTTTTACAGGGATATTCTTTCTTCTGGTCCTTACCTGCTTTGGTATAAGCATAATAGGCTCGTCTATAAGATCAACAAAGGCCAGCCAGGCTCTTCTTGCCTATGTAAGCAGGATAGAGAATTCCAATTATTCTGATCAGGTGATAAGCTCCTGCAAGGCAGATGCAAGGGAACAGTTCGGTGAGGACGGCAGGGAGGCCCTTGATGTGGTGACAGCAGGCCAGAAGGGGCATTCCTATCAGTCATATGGGAGGGTTACCCTAAATTATACATACCGGATACCGGTGATAGGATACAGCTCAAAGCATGCTATATCATCTGTTATAGGATAGGAGGAGAAATGAAGGTATTATTATCTGATTATGGAACAGCGATATTATATGCGCTCACAGGAACAGGAATAGCAGTTTTTTTTATTCTGGTCCTGAATGCCGTGACCTCATACTGACCGGAAGAAAGGGGGATTTATATGCAGACTGTCATAAAGGAATATGGTGAGTCCATACTTGCTGCGGTTGTTACGGTTCTGGTGACGGGACTTATATTCGGAGGACTGGCTCTTATAGGCAAGCTCGGAGTAATAACAGGAAGGATCGACACAGCACTTACAAGCGAGGCAATGGCATCATCAGAGACAGCATTGAAAAAGCATCTAGAAATACCGGCTGCCAATATTGATATGTCATCTCAGCAGACTGTGGTTTGTGGCACAGATAAGAGAATTAGAGCTGATGAGCTTGTAAGGCTTACAAATGGCAGGGCAGCCGGGCTTTGTATCAGCAGGGTCTATCTGCTTGCCGGAGAGGACCGAGCCAGTATATATGGGGATGCAGAGACCACAGGTGATCAGGTGACTGATACTGAAGGATATGAGGTGAGCGATCAGGTGCTTGACAGAGATGGTCAGACTCTGTTGTTTCAGACGCCCGGAAGCTACAGGCTGGTTGTAAGGGTAACTGATTCCAGCAATGTAGTATCTGATTATCAGCTGTTTGTGACTGCGGTAAGGAGGAGAAGGATATGAAGCATCTGGTTTTTTCTCTGGCAGGGGCCATTGCTGTCTTTCTTATAGTTTCTATCCTTTTAAGTCTCCATTCCAGAGATATAAGAAAAGTAGAGCTTGAACGGTCCCTTAGCCGTGCAGCTGAGCAGTCGCTTGAGAAGGCGTGTATAAGTAAAACAGACCAGATACAGGATAATGATGCCCTCACCGCAGATTTTATCAGTAACTTTCTTGGCAAGCTGAAATCGGATGGTAAGGACATGGATATAGAGATCAGAACGGCGGATATATATAAGGGGATAATTTCTGCGAGGGCTACTGAGAGCTATACTTTTCCAAATGGCAGGAAGGGCAGGATTGAAGCGGATACAGTAACGATAGTAGAAAGAGAAAGCAGACGTCCGACGGTATCTGTCAGATATTTTTTACCACCTGAGGTGGCAAGGGATGCAGGGTTTGATTATAGTGAGGACAAGGATTTCATCTATTATACGCTAAGGGCATCAAAAGGATACGAGAATAGGAAAGATCCGGCAGCTCCAGAGCCAGAGGGCCACAGCTTTATCAGATGGAAGATGATTTCAAGGGATAGATCGGGGAATACCGACTACATAGGAGTATATTCATAAGGGGGAATCTTTTTGAAAAGGAAAGCAGTTATAAGAGCCTTATCGCTTATCATTGCATTAGTACTTACATGGGCTGATTCTGGTATCAGATCTTTATATCCGGCAGCTGCTACAGAGCTTGTGACTCAGCCGGAGACTGCCCAGGATGCGGATAATGCAGGGCCGGAAAATGATCAGGAGATTGCATCTGCTGCTTATGCTTCTGATAAAGAAGAGAAGAAGGTCACAAAGGATGATCCGGATAAGATAAGCCCTAAGAAACAGAAGAGCAGCAGCATTAAAGCTAATGTATCCGCAAGGCTTGTTAATGATAAGCATATCAGTGTAAAGGCAGTAAATGCCGGTGACGGCAGGATCAAAAAGACTCTTGTCTTTACTCTGCCTAAAAAGAGCAGCTGGCCATATTCTGATCAGATAGACTGGGACATAAGACCTCTCAGATCGACAGGAAAGGGAAGGGAGGGCTCTGGACATGAAGAGCTAAGGAGTGAGCAGAATGGCAATACTCTTACAGTCTATCTTGATGAGCTTTTGGACTATGAGAGATATGAGCTTACGGTAAGATACACTCAGACATATTTCTGGGATATCAGTGTACCGTATGATGCATATGTCGGTGATCAGCTTGTGACATTATATTACGACAAGATGATGGAAGCATCGGACTCAGGTGATCTTACTAAGAAGTTTACGACCCAGAAGGACAAATACATAAGAAAGGCAGCTGACCTTAAGGAAAAGGTACATAAATACTCTTCCGTCGATATGGCAGGCGATATTGACATGGGGGAGGAGCAGTGCATCGTTGACGGCGGCTCCAGAGGCAACTGGCTCTTTGAGTCAGCTATCACAGCAGGTGTCAGTATAAATGGAAATGGAAGAAGAGTAAGACGCGGGAATAAGGGAGCCTGTTTTATTGTACACAGTGGAGCCGGTCTTGATATCAGGGAATTATATATCGATGCCTTTTCGGGACATATAATAGAAACTCCTACAGCAGGGAACGAATATATCACAAGAAACGCATCAGGCGGGGCGGATGGAGTAGGTATACTTGTGGGCTTCGATTCCATCTATGATGCTGATAACAGCAGCTCGTCAGGAAGACTTTCCCTTAAGGATTCAGAGGTCTATGGCGGGAGGAGTGCAGTAGTATTCCGATACGGCAAGGCTGATATACACAGGAGTACCCTGTATGGAATGGGAGAAGCGAATGTCTTTACGGCTCCTGATAAGGACTCCTATTACGGGACAGGACTTGGCCTTATCAACTCGTCGAAGGATATGGGGGCCAGTGTCACGGTAGGAGAAGACTGCAGTATCTATGGCAGGTTCAACGGAGTGATGGTCGATGGGAGCGCATCCCTGTCAGTAGCTGACAGCTATATAAGAGGAGACTGTGAGGATGCCTTTGACTTTAGAGGAAAGGGAGATCTATCGATCTCTGACTGTCTTATAGAGGGCGTAAAGGGAGTTGATATCTATCATGATGCGACCTTTCATGCGATAATGGAAGCTCTTGATATATCGAGTGGAAGCTTTGATGGAAGTGCTTTCAGAAGGACAGTTCCTGCTGACAGATATCCGTATACGGCTGGTGGAGATAAGACCCGTAAGGGTACAGTAAGCATCAGGGATAGCTTTATGAATATCTATACCGGGGTATTCAGGGAGATAGCCTCGATCGCTGGATGCGGAATACAAAATCACGGACAGCTTGAGCTTGGGCATGGGATTTCGATCAATGTCAGACATTCCGGGGCCTGGGATAGCCTTCCCTCTGGAAACAGGTCAAAGGCTATAGGTATCTGGAATTCAAAGAAGCTGACCCTGCCATCGGATATTTCTATTGTCTCTGACGATGACGGAATAGAATGTATACGGGACGTCAACTCCATAAGAAACGCCCTGCACTTCTATTATGGAATGTCTGATGAAGAGACTGCAGCTATAGAGAAAAGGGCCACAGCAGACCAGAATATCTTTACTGATTTAGATGACGGCCTTCATCTGTCTCTTACTGTAAAGGGAGGAAGCATTGATGCAGGGGATACTGCGATAATGCAGCCCTTTGGAAATCTCTCGATAGAACCGGAAACAGATACTGAAATCAAAGGAATAAACACCGGAATTACAGTCGGAAAGAACGAAGAGGACAATATTTATGGCGATCAGGCCATGAATGTCTCCCTGCAGATCTATGGTGAGAGGACCATAAGAATAGCGTCCTCCCTTCATGGAAAGGGAATCGTAATAAAACGAAGCGCCAATGCCATAATAGAGGCTCCTCTTACGATCTGCGGAACTGATAGCAGGTGTGGCAGGGGCATAGAAAACTACGGATTCACCCAGCTGAAACGCGCAGATATAGAGGCGGAGGAGTCAGGCATTCTGAATGGAGAGGATGGAAGTATCTATCTCGGAGATGATCTGGATCAGGAAGCAGAAGGGGTTACTATAAAGGGAGCTGTCTGTGGCATAGATAACAGAGGCAGCTGCATCTATTACAGGAATACCCGGATAAGTGAGTCAAGAAAGGCAGCTGTGCTTCAGGGAGGAAGCTTTTATATGCAGCCTGGCGCAGAGGTCGCTGTGGACGATGCAGGCCACAATTGCATTTATCTGAAAAAGGATGCCACAGTAAGACTTATGTATGATGAAGCAGAGGAAGATCTTATACCAGCGACAAGAGGAAGCTTTCTGACTGCTGACTCAGACAGAGCTCCAGGAAGGGTTATGGTAGAGCTTTATTCACCATGGAGCGTTGGAGGCGGAGAGGACTATTCAGATGAGTCCTGTGAGAAGATCTCTGATAATGACAAGATCAGGATAACAGACATGCTTGGGGGCTTTTCTCTGGCCTTTGATAAGGTAAAGGACCATAAGGCAGCGCTCAGGTCAGGCCTTGGCAAATGGAAGGAAAAAAAGACTAACGGAAGGACAGGTACCCTTATACTTTCCTGTCTTTTAAGCGCCAGCTATGAGGCAGATTTTCCAGTAAAAAATGATCACATAAGCTCAGTTGATCCAGAGCCTACTAAATATTACTGGAGGGAGCCGACAGAATTTACAGTTGCCAGTGATCTGTATGATACAGACCGGGCAAGGATCTTTTATGATGGGGCGGATATTACAAAAGGCCTATTACAGAAGGGATGGAGAGATAAGGGTAGAGATGGAAAATACGGAGAAGAGCTTTATCACGAAAAGCGGATCACAAGAGTCTATGATGATGATCACATCTTCAGTGGCCTGTGGGACACACAATTTGAATTTTATTTTGATGGTAATGGTCAGACAAATGGAAAGGAGAACTATACAGAGGGGACTGTCTCTTCTGGCTATGCTTTCCCAGGAAATAGCGGACCGGAGAGGAAGGAAAGGGAATATTTCAAAAGAGACATCATAAGGGATGGCAGTCATCATCCCTGTGGCTTTGATGGATGGAGTCTCGATAATAAGGCAGTCTATAAGGATAGTGGAATATACAGAGAAGGCAACCTGCTTGATGATGCCGTATCGTTTTATATAAAAGCAGTATCTATGGGTAATGTAAAGCTCAGTAAGGATAAGGCCACAGTGACTATCTACGCAGTCTGGGACGAATTTCCTGTGATAACGGCATATGACAGCTCATTTTATGCAAGCGAGCTGTCGGATGATAAGGCGGTAAAGAAAAAGCTTTTGTCAGAGGATACAGTGACGGCGACTGATCTCTGTGACGGGGATATAGAGCAGGGAGAGATAGGAGTATTTACAGACCCGACCCGAGACTCCTTTGATATAGAAATGATGAAGGGCCTTGGTGACAGGGGGTATATCAATATATACTACAAGGCCAAAGACAAGAATGGACATACATCTGCGGTACAGGCAAAGGCATATATAATGACAGAGGATTCGGAGGACAGCTTAAGGGAGCCTGCGGCAGATTCGCTGAGAGGAAACAGCGGCAGCTCAAAAGACAGTATCGATGCCTCTCCATTATATATAAGACATATAGGGCTCTTCATCAGTTTGTGTGGGTAGCTAAAACGCTGTAACCCTTGTAAATATTGAAAAAGCATACATTTTCCTGTACAATTTTTTCGCCAAAAAAAATCTATAGTACAGA
>NZ_JBQHVU010000038.1:0-8445 GCF_052064335.1 Candidatus Weimeria sp. HCP3S3_B5
ATCTTTCATAAATCCCAACAATGAGAACAAAAACGGAATAACAGCAAGTAAAGCGAAGGAAAGATCCTCCGCTTTACTTGTGATGCATTCAGTTCTTCTGTGAATAGTAACGAATCATCTCCTTTTAAGCTGTATTCTAGCATAATTATTAGTACAGTAACAGGCTTATGTGCTATAATAGAATCTGATAACCAGACAGGTATAATTGATTTAATGGAGATAATCAGAATGGAGCTTACAGGAGAAAACTCAGTTATCACACCAGAGGGAGTATTCATCATCGGACCAGTAGTTGGAAAGGCCTTCAGTGACGGACTGAAGCTTAAATAAGTATCAGCGGTGAAGATGATTACACTTTCTGATCATTTGAAAAGCATATACGGACAGAAGATCTACAGGATTTCCCTGTCATCCGGCTGCACATGTCCGAACAGGGATGGAAGTATAGGGACTGGTGGCTGTACATTCTGTACAGCCGGCGGCTCCGGAGAGTTCGCAACGGATATCATTTCTTTGGATGATATTGACACACAGATAGAAAAAGCAAAGCAGAAAGTGATCCATAAGCTTCCATCGGATATCCGACCTCAGAAGCAGCGATTTATAGCATATTTCCAGTCATATACGAATACATACGGAGATACCGGAAGGCTAAGAAGCATATATGAAAAGGTGATCCGCCGGGATGATATAGCTGTTTTATCGCTTGGCACCAGACCGGACTGCATAGATGAAGAGAAGCTTCAGATGATCATTAAGCTTGATCAAATAAAGCCGGTCTGGATCGAGCTTGGATTGCAGACCGCAAATGATCATACTGCTGAGCGGATCCACAGAGGCTATCCGACCTCAGTCTTTGATGACTGCTTCAGAAGACTGAAGTCAGCAGACATAGAAGTGATCGCTCATGTGATATTCGGACTTCCGGGCGAGAGCCGGGATGATATGCTTGCTACAATAAGACATCTCGCATTCTTATATCCACCTCTCGATGGGATCAAGATCCAGATGCTCAATATCCTTGAGGGATCATTTCTTGCCGAAGAATATAAAAGACATCCATTTCCACAGATGACAATGGAAGAGTATACAGATCTTGTAGCAGAGGCTGTTTCGATCCTGCCGGATACCACGGTGATCCACAGGATGACCGGTGACGGCCCGAGAAATCTTCTGATATCACCTAAGTGGGTAACCGACAAGAAACGGGTCATGAATATGCTGCGCAGGAAGATAGCTTATGTATCTGCCGATACATAAGGGTATGATCCAAAGAGAATGTAAATAACTATGCGGGAAGCTTTGGAACAGAGGAATATAGATATGGAATTATATGACGGAAGACCGGCAGATACAGCCGGCAGGGAGGAGAAGGAGATAAGGGTCTATGACCTTCTGGATTCGCTTGGAATAAAGTATAAGAGGACAGACCATGCGCCTGCCACAACTATGGAGGTCTGCGATGTGATCGATGCAGTTCTTGACTGTCTGATCTGCAAGAATCTCTTCCTCTGCAACAGGCAGAAGACCAGATTCTATCTGCTGATGATGCCTGGGCATAAGGTATTCAAGACAAAGGATCTGTCGAAGCAGATCAATTCCGCCAGACTCTCATTTGCGCCTGAGGATAAAATGGAGGAATATCTTGATATAAAGCCTGGCTCAGTAAGCATAATGGGGCTTATGAACGATCATGACAAAAAGGTGCAGCTTCTGGTGGACAAGGACGTGCTGGCAGAGGAATATGTCGGCTGTCATCCCTGCGTGAACACGTCATCGCTTAAGATACTGACGAAGGACGTTTTCGGGGTATATCTGCCAGCCGTAGGTCATGACTATATTCCTGTGGAGCTGTAAAATATCCATTTGCATTCGCAGGAAAGATCGATCCTTGTTCGGAAAGTTATATTGAGACTGGCCAGATTATCGGTTATAATTGGACTGGCTTTAAGCTTTATCCGATGATTCAAGATATGGTAAAGGAGGTGGCTATGAAAGAGACTATTGCTGTTCTGATCATAATAATAGCGTTTGCTTTGGCTTTCCTTTTGAGAAAGCTTGTAAGAAAAACGAAGATGACAGGTCGTACCCGTATACTGGTGATCATTTTTCTGGCGGTTGCGGCAGTATATATCATTATCCACGGACGTGATGACTCATCGCTGCTATCGGATCTGACGCCGGACAGCGATCAGCGGACTGATTACTGGCCTAGAGATACTATGATCATTAAGCAGATGGATGACCTTGGAACCTTGCAGGAGAAGAAATGGAAGGGGCTTTCGGAGGATCAGAGGATAGCTACCCTGCAGAGGGTGGCAGATATAGAGAGCAGGCATCTGGGGATCGATTCATCAGTCAAGATAAGGCTGAAGGCAGATGAACTTGATAATACGACGATCGGGTTATTTAATGCCAACGAGATGACAGTTTCTCTGAATAGTATATATCTGGATCAGGGAGGACCATATCTGATGATAGCGGCAACCTGTCATGAGCTTTATCATGGATATGAGTTTTATCTTGTAAATGAGCTTGCAGATCACAGGATTTCCAGAAAACAGCATACCTATGAAAAGGCCAGACAGTATCTGAATGAGTTTCAGAATTACAAGGACAGCAGCTCGGGTTTCGCCGGATATTACGGTCAGTCCTGCGAGGCAGATGCCAGGTCATATGCAGATGAGGCAGTCGTAAGCTATCGTAACCAGATAAACGCACATTATGGCAGAAATGCTATAAATGATAAGCAGTCAGCCTATCTGATCAAGACTCCTGGCTCAGGAAAAATGTTTTATGTGACTCCGGACTACAATAATGTGGACGGATCAGGACAATAAAAGGCAGATAGGATCAGGATCAGTAAGCGGGCAGGCAAATCTGATGGCTGCACAGAACAAATCAGTGGAGATACAAAACAGACCATTGTCGTGGCTGATGATGACAGCACGAGCCAGAAAGCAGATGCAGATTCTAAGAAGCCGGATCCTGTCAATCAGATAAGAGAGGTATATGAGAAGCTTAAGACAAGCATTAGAAAGGATAAGACCCATGACACTGAAAGATAGATTCCTTAAGTACATATCAGTATATACTACCTCTGATGAGACCTCGAATACCACACCAAGCACCGACAGACAGCTCAATCTTGCGGAGATATTAAGGAAAGAGCTGGCAGGGATAGGGGCAGATGATGTTACGGTAGATCAGGGATATGTGTATGCTTATATAAAGGCATCTCCTGAAATGGTAGACAGAAAGCCTTTGGCTTTTATTTCACATATGGATACTGCGCCTGATTTTAATGGAAGAGATGTGCATCCGCAGATCATTGAGGATTATGATGGTGGAGATGTAAGGCTTGAGGGAAGCGGAGATCTGCTTTCGGTCAGGGATTTCCCGGATCTGGCAGCACTAAAGGGACAGACACTTATCACTACAGATGGGACCTCTCTTCTGGGAGCCGATGACAAGGCAGGACTTGCAGAGATCATTACGGCAGCAGAGGGGGTGCTTTCTGAGGGAGCCTTGCATGGAGATATCTATATAGTATTTACTCCGGATGAGGAGATAGGACGGGGATCAGATAAGCTTTCCTTTGAAAGATGCAGGGCAGAATATGGCTTTACAGTAGATGGCGACTATGAGGGAGAGGTTGCCTATGAGAATTTCAATGCAGCATCGGCTGAGATAAGAATCGGGGGCAAGAATGTCCATCCGGGAGAGGCAAAGGATATAATGAAAAACGCTGCTTCTATTGCAGCCGAATTCGACAGACTGATCCCTGAGGCAGAGAGACCGGAGCACACGTCCGGACGTGAGGGATTCTATTATCTGACTGATATTTCCGGGAATTGTGAAGCGGCAAAGCTGTCTTATATAATAAGAGACCATGACAGTGACAGATTCTCCCGTAGGAAACACTACATCGAGAAGATTACAGATGTTATGAATGAAAAATATGGCAAAGGTACGGTAACCCTCTCTATAAGGGATCAGTATCAGAATATGATAGAGATCATGAAAGACCATATGGATATAGTAGGACGGGCAGAGGATGCGATCCGGTCAGTGGGGCTTGAGCCGGTAAGCCGTCCGGTGCGCGGAGGAACAGATGGAGCTATGCTGTCATTCAAGGGCCTTCCGTGTCCAAACCTGGGTACAGGTGGCTATGGTTTCCACGGACCATATGAGCATTGCACACTTGAGGCCATGGAGAGGGAGGTTGGTATAATAAAATACCTGATGACACATCCGCTGTGATACATTTCCATATGCACCACTTAATACTCTTGAGATTTTTAGTGGCACGGGTTGGAATATATCTCTGGTTCAGGCACTTATAATTGTATTGGCAATACTGGCTCTAGGCCGTGTCGTTTTGGCACTATTCTGTGCTTTCCTGACAATTACAATGAAGAACAAGGTGCTTTCTATTCTTGCGTGTATTCTGGCGTACCTGATTCCTGATATTGTATGCAAGAGCTCTGAAATGATATATTACTTTCCCATAGGCATGATAAAAGATTGCATCAGGTAAAAACAATCTTAAACCTGTGATCAAGGCTTTTTTTTGCGTGATTTTTTTGGTACAATAGGGACCCGGAGGTAAAGATAATGGGTCTTACAAGAAAGATGAACAGGCATCTGGACAGCAACAGCGGTCTGCCGCCTGAGCTTACTAACAGTATAAATGATCTTTTCGACGAGGTATACGGTGGATCTGATCAGGAAGAGGATGAAGAGAAGACTTACCCTGGTCAGGGAGATGAGGAAGACGGCAGGTCTGTCTGATCGGAGGAAGTATGGGTATAATGTATTTCGTCCGTCATGGACAGACAGTCTGGAATGTGGAAAACAAGATCTGCGGAGCAACGGACAGCCCGCTTACAGAGCAGGGACATATGCAGGCGAAAAGGACCGGTGAGATAATAAATGATGCTATCTCAGCAGGCAGGATGCATATAGATATGATACTTACATCACCTCTTAGCAGAGCAAGGGATACTGCAGAGGAGATAAGCAGCCAGACGGGTATTCCAGTGCATACTGAGGTGAGGCTGACCGAGCAGAACTTTGGCAGGTGGGAGGGAACGCCGAGAGACGGAGGAGATTTTGCTGCAGCAAAGCAGAATTTCTGTGACAGCTTTTCAGGCGGTGAATCCATGCTGAGGTGCGCCCAGAGAGTTTATGATCTGATAGATGAGATAACAGCCATACCGGATAAAACATTTCTTCTAGTGGCTCATAATGGTATTGCCCGCATTGTTGAGTCCTATTTCAGGGATATGACAAACGCAGAGTTTGCAGCGTTTGGAATAAAGAATGCCCAGATACGTGAGTACAGATTCTGACCCACACAGGAGGTAGCTATTTTGAAATACATGAAACAGTTTGGCATTATCCTGGCAGTGACCTGTGTCGGGGAATTCCTTCATCAGTTCCTTCCACTTCCTGTACCGGGATCGATCTACGGACTTGTCATAATGCTTATATTTCTATGCACCCATGTGCTTCACATAGAGGATGTCAGGGATACGGCTGAGTTCCTTATAGAAATCATGCCAATGATGTTTATCCCCGCAGCAGTTGGATTGATAGTCACCTGGAGGGCCATAAGGCCTGTGCTGGTGCCGGTGCTTGTGATCACAGTAGTTTCAACGATCCTTGTGATGGGAGTCACGGGTACAGTAACTCAGTCGGTGATGCGCCTTAGAAAAAGGCTCACATCACGTACAGATACGGTAATAAGTGAGGAGGCTGCAAGGATCCGTCAGGAGCGTAACATGATACCGCTTGACAGACGCATAAGACTTAAAGTCAGGATCCAGCTGATAAAAGGACGGCGATGGAAGAGAGATCATATAGACAGTAGATTTAAGAATAAGGATAAGGATAATGGAGAGCATAAGTAATCTGGTCGCGCTTTCAGCGACGTTCGGAGTAGTAATAAGCATAATAGGATACGGGCTTGGTGTACTGATAAGGAACAAGACAGGACTAGGTATTTTTAATCCTCTTCTTATATCCATTATTTTTGTTATGGTCATTCTTTCTGTATTCAGAATAGATTATAAGGATTACAACGTAAGTGCCAGATATCTGTCATATCTGCTGACGCCGGCTACAGTAAGCCTTGCCATACCGCTTTATATCCATATAGAAAGACTGAAAAGGAACTGGGCCGGAATACTTGTGGGTCTGCTTTCAGGTTCGCTTACGTCGATGGGTTCGGTTCTTATGATGTCGGCCTTATTTCATCTTTCTCACAGGCAGTATGTCACTCTTCTTCCGAAATCGATCACCACGGCGATAGGCATGGGAATTTCAGGTGAGCTTGGCGGAATGGTGACGATCTCTGTGGCTGTGATAATTGTTACAGGAATACTTGGAAATGTGCTTGCAGTATCCGTCTGCAAGCTGTTTTCGATTACTGATCCGGTGGCAAAGGGACTTGCTATCGGCGCTGCTGCACATGCGATCGGGACTTCAAAGGCCATGGAGATAGGGGATATAGAGGGAGCGATGGCTTCTCTAGCCATAGTAGTAAACGGTCTTATAACAGTAATAGGAGCAAGCTTCTTTGCAATGCTATATTAATGGCGGGATAATAGCTGATCGAAGGGATATATCATGATAAAGTGCCTGATAGTCGGGGCAGGCGGTGCAGTTGGTGCAATAGCAAGATATCTTATTGGGTTTATGCCGCTTGATCCCCGGAATGGATTTCCAGTAAAAACATTTCTTATAAACGTGATCGGTTGCTTTATTATAGGATTGATCGCAGCTTTTTCTGAAAGGAATGGCCTGAAGCCTGACCTTGTCCTCTTTATAAAGGTAGGAATATGCGGAGGATTTACAACCTTTTCCTCATTTGCACTTGAGACCGAGGGACTTATAGGCAGGGGCCAGGCAGGCATTGCACTTATCTATATGCTGCTGAGCGTAGTCAGCGGTGTGCTTTTAGTGTTTGCAGCTGAGAGGATTGTGGCAGGGATCTGATTTTTAGTTTCAAATGATCATGATGAGCACGGTAAAAGGGCTGTTTCAGAAATCTATTTCTTTATTCTGGAATATCTCCAGACAGATTAAGTATGGCACTTGCTGTAAAGGTCCGCTCATCACATGACAGAAATAGATCACCCTGATACTTCCGGGCAATACGTTCCATATTTGAAATCCCAATACCATGAGCAAGCTTATCGGACTTGGAAGTGTCTATCCTGTTGTTTAGGATCAAAACATTTGAGCGGACAGGATTTGTAACAGTTATGCCCAGGGTCGAGTACTGAAACCTTGAAGTAAAGCTTATCTGTTTATGCCCGGGAAGGCCGGCACAGGCCTCGATCGCGTTATCAAGAATGTTTGAGAGCAGAATGACAAGATCGCAGTCTTGTATATTAAGAGCGGGAATGATACCATCAAAAATGATCTCTGTATCTGCTTTTTTAGCAATATCAGATTTATATGAAAGGATAGCATTAGCAAGTGGGTTTCCTGTGTTATAGCTTTTAGAAATTATATGATCATCCTGGCTCAGTTTATTCAGATAAGATTCCAGCCTGTCATAGTCTTTGCTTTCAAGCAGGGCTCTCATGGCGGTCAGATGATTTTTTGCTTCGTGTGAGAAGCTTCGAAGCTCTTTGTCAGTGGCACTCTGCCGGAGATAATGATCGGATAGCTCTGACATCTGTGAGTCAAGAACAGACATCATAGCCTCCATGGAATAGCTTCTGCCATTTACAAAGATCACCAGACCTGTTAATAATAGAACAAATACCATGGCTATCATTGAGCAGACCCTACCTCTTATGTCGCCATTTCCATACCAGAGAGAGTTTTCAAGATTTCCTGTAAAATATACTGCAGCAATAAGGATGAAATACTTCCATAGTGAAAGCTCGGCAAGACCTATATTAGCGATATGGAATTTTCTTACATATGTAATAGCACTTAGTGCAATAGCGAAGACAATAGATGAAACTGCAGCCAGAATGTCATCGATCCATATATGAGCTGATTTGGGTGCATGGAATATAAAGACAGCAACTATTGTAAGCGTGGAGGAAATGACTGCTTCGGCTTCTTCAAAGAGGAATACAATAGCTGGAATATGAGAGTCCATGCCATATCTATACCATAGAAATGGGACGGCTCTGAAATAGAAGAAGAAATAGAGAATGCTTGCAGGAAGAGTAAAGGGTGAAAGCTTCGCGATACAATAGGCATATGTGATGATAAAATAATAAACGATCCATAGAATTCCTGAAACATTTTCAGAATGACTTTTGGACCCTTTTATGCTGTCAAACATAAGCTTGAAGCTGATTAGGTGTAAGCGTATTATAGAGCTGGGCTATTTATTATGAGCGCCTTCCTGTAAACTTTGTTTAGAAAACAGAAGTCTGCAGGGAGGTGTTTTTTATGCTGCCTAAGGATATAAAG
>NZ_JBQHVU010000039.1:0-8078 GCF_052064335.1 Candidatus Weimeria sp. HCP3S3_B5
TGCCAGCTGATTGAGTCTTGATCCATATCCAATATTAAAAGGCTGTAAAAATACAGCTTGTTTACTATGCCCTTTTTTAGTTTTCCTTAAGCGCTACTTTGTTTCAAACTTTTCTCCTTCTTTTAAAGTCCATCCTTTTTCCAATGCTATATCTGTTGTCAATGAATATTTTTCTCCAGAAGCATCCGTAAAACTGAACGTCTGATCATCTATAGATTCAGAATCATCCTTTTCTACGGTGCTGCCATCAGACACAGATGCAGTATTGTCTGCACCATTCTGACTTGTTGATGTTTCAGATGAAACTGTACTCCCACATGATATAAGTGTTAATATTGATGATATAAATAGTGAAAAGAGTAATTTACGCATTATTATCTCGTTCTTTATCTTCATAAAACCTCCAATTCCTACAGTTGACTTTTGTCTACTGGATCGATCCATAAATATCGTATCACCACAATCATAAAAATGCACTCTCTTCAGGATCAGATCTTTCTCTTTTTCTGATATACATATTCTCCAGGCTCAGGAGAAAATTCTCCACAATTGGAGAGAGCATTTCCCAGTTTTTTATGCTATCATAATAAAAAAAGAAAGCAGGTATACTATGACAGAATCCGAAATAGGGAACCAGATTGCAAACGCACGACGTAAAAAACATATGACCCAGAAAGAGCTTGGAGATGTGTTAGGTATAAGCGACAAGGTTATATCGAAATGGGAGAACGGAGTTTCCCAAAGTTAAAGATACCACATCAATCCCACGCTGACTTTTGCTCAACCGATACAGCCGGAGGGCTGGATAACAAGAAAAGGCGGTATGCGCCCCATGGAGGGGTAGCGTACCGCCTTTTCTTGTGGGGGTTTCCAAAGGGGGCTTGCCCCCATTTGGCACACGACTTTGCTTGCAAAGTGTAGTGTGTTATACCTGCTGGCGTGGCTGACGGAGGAAACGGGGCGCGGTGCTTTTTGCGCCCCGCTTGCTCTGGCAGGAAAACAGGCTGACTTTTTGTGAATGGGAATGAACAAAAAATCGGGCTGTTTTCAGAGAACGACGGCAGGGATATGAAAGCCCCCGTCCCTTGTCCTACGCTCCGACTTGTGGACAAAATGTCCCGAAGTTGTGGCCACACTCCCGGCAAAGTAGCAGGATAGCGGGCAACCGTCAAGGCTGAAATGAACGGGTTTATACCCGGTCTTGACCGCCGCCCTCCGTCCCGCTGAACGGGCAGACAAGGCAGCCAATCCCTCAAAGTGCTTGGCCGCACTCTTTTTGATTTTGGGAGTTTTCTTCCTCAAAATTGAAATGGGCGGGAAGCCATTTTAGGGCTTTCCCGCCTTGATTACCCATCAGCAAAGACGGGCGGGATTGTCAACGGCGGCGCATAAAATGCGCCGTTTATTCTTGACCGTTGACTGGCTCGGCTGGCTTTGCTATCTTCTCGATAAAGGGAAATTTTTCAAGTGCAGCTCATTTTTTCATATCATTCATAATCAAAATACTTCCTAATATATATCCGCAATCCCAGTTTCTGAATTTTTCATCATCAAAATGAAAACAAGGGTGCTTAAATACAATGCCTATACCTATTCCATTGTCAAAAGTTTTTATGTACTCCTCATCATCAGTTGATACTTTTATAGATTTTGGGAAATTGTCACCAAAAACTTCTTCATCGGAATAAAGATCCTTTTGGAATTTGGGTAACGCCAGTATTTTCCCTCTCATTAAAAAGTTTACAGACAGCCTATTTATTATTGAGGCAGGTAATTCTTGACCTTCTGGTATCTCATAAGTAGCTTTATCAATCTCCACTTTAGTCAAGTCAACTCCTAAGGAGTTAAAAAACAGTTGCTGGTCTGGCAATAGATTGTCAATGAACTCTGCATTTGCAGTTTTATCAGTAGAATAGTCAGCTTCTTTATATAGTTGTTTTGTTAAGTCAACATCAACATCCAGTTGCCAAGGGCTAAAGTCAAAAATCATACCAGCTTAACCTCCGTAAATCTCATCTTACTTTTCATCAGAAAAAATCCAACCAATTAAGAGGGTTAAGTAACTCTGAAAAGAAAGTCCAAAATGTTTCTTTGAACTTTTTCTTGGCACATGAAACGCCTTTCCTTACTGCTATCAATGCTCGTATAAACGAAATCAAAAGAATTATGACAAGATATATCAGTAGGACAAGAATAATTATTTGTATTATCTCCATCTACAATTTCCTTTCAGTTTTACTCACTTTCTTCCCCGCTGTGGGTTTGGATTTTTCAGCAAGTCCGACTTCTGTGCAATCCTTTTCAGCCACTTCTTTTCTTCCTCGGACAGCTTCCCATAATTCAGCTTGAGCCGCTTACAGATAAAGGCCATAGCCGCCTGTTCCGGGTCGCTGTCCAGGCTGGCAGCTTCGTCTGCGGTCTGCAAAAATTCTTTCAGCGGGTTGTCCTCTGGGACGCTGAAAAAATCGTCCTTGTGGGCTTCCCGCAGGTCAAGGGCTATCTTGTTTATATCCTGCTGTATTACATAGCGGCAAAAGCTGTCGTCGTCAATATGGGCGGCGATAAGCTGCCGTAACTGCGGGTCGGTCAAGCCGGGATTGTGCTGTTTCATAATCCTTGCGCTCACAGCGTCCACAATAACGTTTGCCCCCTGCACCTGCTTTCCTGCTATACCGTTCACATAGATTTCAAGGTCAGCCATGAACCGTGGAAAATCCGGGTGCGCTGCCAGTTCGCATAACAGGGAGTTGTCCACCAGCCCGCTTTTCAATCGTTCAATCATATCATCACTCAAACGCAGGTCTGCAAGATCGGCGTTTGGGTGATTTTTTGTTTCAGAACGGCACAGTAGATAATCAACGGACACTTCATAAAACTTTGCCAACTGAATAAGGGCATAGTGGCTGATGTCCTTAAAATTATCACCCTCATAGCTGCCTAAAGCAGATTTGGATAGGTGTGTCTGCTCCGCAAGCTGTTCCAGCGTCAAGCCACGCTCTACACGCAGGTCTTTTAAGCGTTCTGGTATGGATAGTTCCATGCTCTCCCTCCTTTTCTGCCCGACAAAAAATAAGTCTGCGTTTTCTTATTACCATTCTCCGATACTGAAACAGTCATCAGAGTATTGTTTCATCACCTGTTCAAAAAACAATACATCCACATCAGAATATATTACGATATACATTTCTGTTCCGTAGTGCTCACTGCAAATATTGCATAGTTCATTCTTTACATTGATAGTAAAATACTTTGTCATTTTATTGTAGATTTCTTTGTCTGTTGGAGTTTCTTCCATCAATTCTAATAATAGCTCATCTACAATAACGCCTTTTATGGATACTTCATGACCCTCCGTTGTTGCTACACCGTATCGTTCTGCCTGCAAAATTTCTTGAGTTTCTTCCTCCCAACATCGCAACTCAAAGTTATCCCCCACCCTAAGAAAATGGTGGATAATTGTTTTCCACCATTCCGATGAAACAGTGTTATCAACCATTTGTATGCTAACCCTTTTCATGACAATTCGCCTCGCCATTTACTTTCGTTTTTTTCATTTTATCACAATTCCGAGAGCGTGGAAATAGCCTGTTTTTTAAGTTGATTTCCCACCTTTTGGATATACGGGACGGGTGAGCATTTCGGTGTAGACTTAGATTAGTTCATCGATGGACAGCACCTTGAAAACCAAATGACCGTCTGAAAAGGAATACCCCGGCTGGGGAAGCACCGCAAGGAGCCGGACTTCTGGACACTTTGTCCAGAGGTCACTTCGGGACAAGTTGTCCCGAAGTTATGGGGAGCGTGCCAACGCCGGAACACGCCGCAGGAATGGGGCAGGAAACCTTTTCGGGGAGAACGGCAACGGAAAGCAAAATGGAGGGAACGCATGAGAGATAACCCCTATAAAGACTTGCCGCCGCTGGAACGCAGGCCGGACGGTTCCCTTTACCGCATGACCCCGGCGCAGAGAAAACAGGCGGCCAGCCTGATACGCCGGGAGTGCTGTTGCTGTGAGGACGGCAACTGCATTGTCCTTGACGATGGGGACACCTGCACCTGTCCGCAGACGATTTCTTTCTCGGTCTGCTGTAAGTGGTTCCGCTGGGCGGTCTTGCCGCTGGACGGGACGCTGGAAGCGGAGATTTTCCGGGATAAGGACTTGAAACGCTGTGAGGTCTGCGGCGGTGTGTTCGTCCCCAAATCCAACCGGGCAAAATACTGCCCCGGCTGTGCCGCCAGAGTTCACAGGCGGCAGAAAACAGAAAGTGAACGGAAAAGGAGGTCTGCTGTGGACAGTTAGGAGCGAAAAAAGCCTTGATTTATCAGGCTTCGCAAGCCCCAAACCGGGGCTGGTGGTATAAAGTATCGCCCGCCCCGGAAAACGGGCTTCTAACCGTCCACAAAACGCACTATGACAAATACCATCTATATCCATCAGCCGGAAAAGGCGTTCAGCTTCACCCGGCTCCCGAATTTCCTCTTTGAAGCCCCCACATTCAAGCCCTTGTCCAACGAGGCAAAGGTTCTGTACGCCTTTATCCTGCGCCGGACAGAGTTATCCCGCAAGAATGGGTGGGCGGATGATTGCGGACGGATTTATCTGTACTATCCCATCTGCGAGGTGGTTGACCTGCTCCACTGTGGGCGGCAGAAAGCGGTAAACACCCTGCGGGAACTGCAATACGCCGGGCTGGTGGAGATCCAGAAGCAGGGCTGTGGAAAACCCAACCGCATTTTCCCAAAATCCTATGAAGCGGTTCCAAACACCGACTTCAAGAAATCCGGTTCTGGTACGCCGGAGGGCTGAAAACCGTACTTATGAAGTGAGGAAATCACTCCCCGGAAGTACGAAAACCGGACGGTATATAGAAATACAAAGATTAAAAAGATTTATTTATATTCTATCCATTCCAATCCTATCCGAGCTAATTTCTGCGGGATTTTCCCTGTGGAAAACCCCGGATAGGAAAGGAATGGGGAAAGGAGCAGAATGGCACAACACGCAATTTTGCGGTTTGAGAAGCACAAGGGCAACCCGGCAAGGCCGCTGGAAGCCCATCACGAAAGACAGAAAGAACAATACGCCAGCAACCCCGACATTGACACAAGCCGGAGCAAGTACAACTTTCATATCGTCAAGCCAGAGGGCAGGTACTATCATTTCATTCAAAACCGCATTGAACAGGCCGGGTGCCGAACCCGCAAGGACAGCACACGGTTTGTCGATACGCTGGTAACTGCCAGCCCGGAGTTTTTCAAGGGGAAATCCCCAAAGGAGATACAGGCGTTTTTCCAGAGGGCGGCGGACTTCCTCATTGGCCGGGTAGGACGGGAAAATATCGTGTCGGCGGTGGTACACATGGACGAGAAAACGCCCCACCTGCATTTGACCTTTGTTCCGCTGACAAAGGACAACCGCCTGTGTGCAAAGGAGATTATCGGCAACCGGGCAAACCTGACGAAGTGGCAGGACGATTTTCACGCCTATATGGTGGAGAAATATCCTGACTTGGAGCGTGGGGAGAGCGCCAGCAGGACAGGCCGGAAGCATATCCCCACCCGGCTTTTCAAACAGGCGGTTTCCCTCTCCCGGCAGGCAAGAGCCATTGAAGCCACACTGGACGGCATTAACCCGCTGAACGCCGGAAAGAAAAAAGAGGAAGCCCTCTCCATGCTGAAAAAGTGGTTCCCGCAGATGGAGAATTTCTCCGGGCAGTTGAAAAAGTACAAGGTCACAATCAATGACCTGCTGGCGGAGAATGAGAAGTTGGAAGCAAGGGCAAAGGCCAGCGAAAAAGGAAAGATGAAAGATACGATGGAACGGGCAAAGCTGAAAAGCGAACTGGACAATTTACAGCGGCTGGTTGACCGTATCCCGCCGGATATACTGGCGGAACTGAAACGTCAGCAGCGGCACACGGTAAAGGAAAGGTGATAGATATAAGCAGAAATTTTCGCCGCCTCTGTGCGGCATTGTACCTTGAAAACTGAATATGGAGGACACTGGATGGCAAAAAGTGAAAGCGATATTTTTACACCCCGAACAGGGCAGGTTATACAAGCAGAGAACGGCACGCAGTATTTTGTATGTGGGAACAACCGTATAAAAATCTCCGAACACTTCGCCGCAGGCGGGAAGCCCCTCGGTGATCTGATTGTAGATGTGGTGCGGCATACCGCAGAAAAAGCCGCTTCAACCTGATAGCCCATCATTGATAACACGCCCACGCTTATGATATAATTGCCATAGAGCAAAAGTATTGTAAGCGTGGGTTGTTTCTTTAGAAGGAGGATTTTTACGGTGAAACAACCTTACAATACTACGATTTACAACACGGCGCTTTATATGAGATTGAGCCGGGACGATGAACTGCAAGGAGAAAGCGGGAGTATTCAGACACAACGCATGATGCTCCGGCAATATGCCGCCGAGCATGGCCTGAATGTCATAGATGAATATATCGACGATGGATGGTCTGGAACGAACTTTGACAGGCCGGATTTTCAGAGAATGATTGATGACATTGAGGACGGGAAAATCAACTGCGTTGTTACGAAGGATTTATCCCGCTTAGGCAGAAACTACATTCTGACCGGCCAGTACACGGAAATCTACTTTCCCAGCAAAGGCGTCCGCTATATCGCTGTCAATGACAATGTGGACACCATCAACGGAGAGAATGAGCTTGCCCCATTCCTCAACATTCTGAATGAAATGCACGCCCGCCAGACCAGCAAAAAGGTAAAGGCGGCCATGCGGACACGGTTCGCAAATGGCGCACACTATGGAGCCTATGCTCCGCTTGGCTATGTCAAAGACCCAGATAAGAAAGGCCATCTTCTGATTGACCCGGAAACAAGGTGGATTATCGAAAAGATTTTTGACCTTGCCGTTCATGGCCGGGGAGCCGCCAGCATTACACGGATTTTGGTCGAAGAAAAAGTACCTACTCCCGGCTGGCTGAATTTCCAGAGATACGGCACTTTCGCAAATATCTATGCCGGAGCGCCGGAGGAAAAAGCCTATGCGTGGACGATAGCGCAGGTGAAAAGTATTCTGAAAGAGGAAACCTATATCGGACACAGCGTCCACAATAAGCAGACCAACATTTCATTCAAAAACAAGAAGAAAGTACGCAAGCCAAAAGAGGAATGGTATCGTGTGGAGAACACCCACGAAGCGATTATTTCCGAAGATGTGTTCCGTCAAGTACAGGAGCAGATTTGCAACAGGCGCAGACGGCAGAAGAACGGCACAACACAGATATTTTCCGGGCTGGTAAAATGTGCGGACTGCGGCTGGTCGCTGGCCTATGGTATGAACAGCCAGAACAAAAATCCCTATGCCCACTACCATTGTAGCAAGTACGGGCAAGGATTGCACCAGTGTTCCATGCACTATATCCGCTATGATGTGCTTTACGCCTATGTCCTTTCCCGTCTGCAATACTGGTCTGTGCTGGCACAGCAGGATGGGGACAAACTTCTGAAACGGCTACTTAACGCCAGCGACAAGGAACGCAATACTGCAAGGAAGCGGCAGACAGCCGAACTGAAAAAGGCGGAAAAGCGCAAAGCAGAAGTAGACACCCTGTTTGCAAAAATGTATGAGGACTGGTCTGCCGGACGCATTACAGAATACAATTTCAATATGCTGTCCGAAAAGTATCAGGGCGAACAGCGAGAATTGGACGTAAAAATTGAACGGCTTCACGAAGCGATGGAGACCGCCGCCCAGACAGCGGTTGACGCTGAAAAGTGGATAGGTCTGATGAAACAGTATGTCAATCCCACAGAATTGACGGCTGAACTTCTGAATACGCTGATTGAAAAAATCCTTGTCCATGAAGCGGTCAAAAGTGAGGACGGAAGCCGGGAACAGGAAGTGGAAATCTTCTACCGCTTTATCGGCAAAATCGAATGACACATCTTGAGATACCCAACAATATCTTTAACTAAGGGAAACGGGAAAGGCAAAACCTAATATCGCTTATGTGGAAAACATTGAACAGGTACTTGGAATCAACATAAAGTCAGAGTACAAACCTAAGAATAAAAAAACATTATCACTAAAAGTA
>NZ_JBQHVU010000040.1:0-7282 GCF_052064335.1 Candidatus Weimeria sp. HCP3S3_B5
GCAGAAACCCTTGACACAGGGCATCCAACCAGCTAGTTGGCAGTCAAGCAGAACAAGGATAGGGTGTGTAGCCGAGGCTACTACTTACCCACACAAACTGATGAAGCCTCAAAAAAATACAGTACTGATCAGAATGAAGGTGCGAAAATACTGCCTCTCTCCCCTCTCCATAGCCTTTGTACTTAATCCTAGAGAAACAGTATTCTAAGCGAAAGAGAGCAGTATCCAGTGATTTCTTTACTGTTCCATATATGTCTACATCCTTCCCTTCAGGGAAAAACATATTTACTTGTCTAGACAAATATTCTGCGAGTTCACACTCATTTAAAGATAGTGTCATTTGCCACTCCTATTTGAACCAAATCACGCCGCTGGCGTGAAGCTTATATTCTTGATCCTGACAGTTGCATCTGCCGGGATTTTATTTTACTATGTTACTGCAGCCCTAAAAATGAGCAAAAGAAAACCCTACCGATAATCGTTGTTGTGTTTGGCGACCCAATAGCATCATTCCGCAAGGTTCCACCATGCGGTACTAATGAGCATACAACATTCTGAAAGATTTTTCAATAGTCTCAGGGCACCTCCCGCAGATTTCTGATAATAAAGACACCAGAGATCCAACAGGAGGATATTTTCATGAATTACACAAACCTCGCTCTTCATCAATGGTCGTCTTATCCTTATTCATAATAAGCATCCTCACTTAATTTCATAAATTTGTTAATCTCTTCTTTTGGTAAAAATGGATACATATCCTGCAATGCTGGCGTCATAAAATTACCATTCTCATCTACACGTGACATCACCTTTGGAACCACCGGATCATCCAGCAACTCATCTACAAGAAGCATTACCTGTCCATCGGTATTTACTAGCCACTTTATTGACTCATCGACTTCTGCATTGGTATGACATTCTCTGAATTTGAATTCAAATGTGTCTGCAACTTTATCAAAATGAGGAAAACTTACTCCTGTTGCTGGCGTACACCCTATAAGCTCGCCATCGAAATAATTTTTTGATGTCTGTCTTATAGCATTGTAACCTTCATTAGAAAAAACAATGATTTTAATTGGCAAGTTATAATGATGAATCGTCTGTAATTCCTGTAAATTCATCATTATGCTTCCATCACCAGTTGCACAATATACGGTTCGACCTGATGCAACAGCAGCACCTTCAGCGGCCGGCAAATCATATCCCATAGAACCACAATGAAAGTTACATATAATTCTCTGTCCAGTTTTCAATACGCCCGCCTGCAGTTTTGCCACAATAGCTGTGTTATTTCCTAATGCTGTAATAGCATCATTCTCTTCATACTTTTCGAACTCTTTCCAAAAATAATACTGGCAGACCCTGTCATCAGCAACCACACTGTCAGAAGCTTCAAAGTAACTGAACTTTTGTTTCAGAGAATCGCAGTAATTTTTCCATTCCACTGTCACATTTAATTTCTCTACATCTACTAATATCGCATCAATAAAAGTGCCTAAATCACTATGTATGAAATAATCAACCCTTACACCAGGTTTTTGAGCCTCAAACACATCTATATCAACCATTGCTATATATGCATTCTTTGCAAATTCATCCTGATTATATCCAGTAGTATTAAAATCCAGGCTTGCACCTAAAGTAAGTATAAAGTCAGCATTCTGAATGATAAAATTTGCTGCACGCTGTCCCGAGGTTCCTACTCCTCCATAAAAATAACTACACTCTCTACCAAGGACGTCGCTTGCATTAAGTGTTGAAACAACTGGAATACCAATCTTATTTACTAAAGCTTTGAACTTATCAAGATTTCCAGTAGCTGCTATTGACTGTCCCGCCAGAATAACCGGTCTTTTAGATAATGTAATTAAATTACGGAGCTGTTTTATATCTGAATCTTTTACAGAATATACATTTTCTTCAGGCCTATATTCCTTTAAATTATTTTCTTCTATTTCAGCCATTTGTACATCCAATGGGATATCGAGCCATACTGGGCCACGCCTGCCAGACATTGCAATATGATATGCCTTTTGCACCTCAGACTTTATATCATTCGGATTAATAACCATTTTGGAATATTTAGTCATAGTCTTTACTGTATCAACTATATTAAATTCCTGTGACCCTCGAGACCTAAGCGGTAATCCACTCGCCTTTACAGTAACAGCATACCGCATCTGTCCAGAAATAATAAGCATCGGTATACTATCAACCCATGCCCCCATCACGCCTGTCAGTGTATTGGTGGTTCCTGGACCGCTAGTGCAACACACAAGAGGAATTCTTCCACTCAGTCTGGCATATCCCTCTGCAGCAATCGCAGACGCTTGTTCATGATGGTTAAAAATCTTACGCATCTTATTGCAATGAAGAAGAGCATTATCAATATACATAGCGCCACCACCAACAACTGCAAAACAGTCACTGACTCCTAAATCAACTAGAGTATTCATTATTATGTCTGCAACTCTCTTTTTCATTTATCAATCTCGACTTTCCTTTTGTAAAAATGTGATTTGTCCATATTATCTATTGTTTTAAATAGTTCTGGCATATTACCATTGACTTGCTGCACTCTATCCTGTGTAAATTCATCCAAAAATTTATCATAAAATTTCTTCTTCAAATCAATCTTTCCTCTTTTCAGCACTTCTATTATCTTCCCTGCAATCTTTTCTGCTGCATGCCCATCTCCATACAGGCTTCTAGTGTTTTCACATTTTCTCTTGAACTCATCTGTCTGTGCTAAATTTATAGCGCGCAAGATGGATTCTTTGTCTGTTGCACAATCGATGACGCTCTCAGATCTGAGCCTTCCCTTCTGCCGATCACCAATATTGATTGTTGGTATACGAAAAGCTGGTGCTTCATACAATCCACTCGAGGAATTTCCCATTACAAATTCTGCTGATTTCATCAGAGATAGATATCTTTCAACTCCAAGTGATGAATAGATTTGCAGATTAGATACCTTTTTTTTAGCTTCATCCAGCAAACCATTAATCTTTTCTCCTCCAAGATCTGAATTGGATTTCGTGACGATAAATTGCAACTCAGGAGACTCTTTTATTGATTCTATGAAGTCTTTAATTACCTGAACTATTCCACCCCCTTCCAATGTCACCGGATGATATGTACAAAGAGCATATCTACAATCAGGTAATCCTATACTTTTCAGAGCCTCTATTTTTTTCATTGTAGCTCTATGTAGGCAGTTATCTATGCCTGTCGAGCCATAATTGAACACTCTGGCTGGATTTTCTCCCAACTGGATTACACGTTGCCTGCTGACTTCATTACTGGTAAAATGCAGATAAGCCATCTTGGTAATAGAATGTCTGATCCACTCATCTACTGCTCCCTCTGTTGTGTCTCCACCATATAAATGAAATATTGGAGTATGAGTATTTCCAGCAGCTATTGCGACTGCAAGCATCTCATATCTGTCACCAAGAATCACAACCGCATCATACTTGTGCTCTGAGAAAAAATCAGTAAACTTAACCAGCGTCACTGCCTGGTCATTTGATATATCATGAGGTGTTTCTGAATCTACGGGGATGTCTATCTTATAATCTATCCTGATTCTATCTAAAATGATCTCATCTATGGTATGTCCGAACTTATCACTAAGATGTGTTCCTGTTACAATCAGCTCTACTTTAAAGGTATCTGATTCATTTTTCCTAAGCTCTTTTATTAGTGGCTCAAGAAGTCCGTATTCAGCCCGAGTTGCTGTGACAATTGCCAGATTTGTCATAGTTCTATCAACTCATCTTCCATAAAATCTCTTTTTGCTCTTGTTCCTAAAACTTCTTGCCACTTCATCGGTGATATTCCATTGCCGGGACGTTTTGTGGTGATATTGTCTTTTGTAAATAACTCGCCTTTTTTTATATTTCTTGCTGCTATTATGCTCTTTCTTGCAACAATTATATTAGGGATTTCTGATTCTGATGGTTTCTTTATCCCATCCCCCATTGCCTGTTCAATATTCCTTATAGAACTGACCATTGCCTTGAGTTCATCCGGTTCAAGGCTTGCCTGGTGATCCGGTCCTGGCATATTCCTATCCAATGTGAAATGCTTCTCAATTACTTCTGCTCCCATTGCTACTGCAGCTATAGGAACCTCTATACCTTTCGTATGATCTGAGTATCCTACCTTGCATCCAAACTTTTCTTTGAGTGTAAGCATCGCTCTGAGATTGACTGACTCATACGGAGTCGGATACTGAGTAGTGCATTGCAGTAAGGTGATTCCATCGGCGCCATTGTTTTTTAATACTTGCAATGCATCTCCCACTTCGTCAAGAGTAGCCATGCCTGTAGACATGATAATCTGTTTATGCGTCGATGCTATTTTCTCAAGATATGGTAAATTGGTTATCTCACCAGAAGGTATTTTCCAAATGTCACAACCTAATTTTTCTAGGAAATCAATACTGCCTATATCAAATGGAGTAGATAAAAATTCTATACCAACTGTATCACAGTAATCCTTTAATTCATAGAATTCTTCATGGCTTAGCATCAGCTTTTTAAGCATCTCTAATTGGCTTTCATCTCCTCCTGTATTCTCTTTCTGATATTCTGCCTTTTCAGCATATCTGGATGTAAATGCTGTCGGATTACCTGTCTGAAATTTTACTATATCTGCACCTGACTCTTTAGCTGCATCAACTAATCTTTTTGCTAAATCCAGACTACCATTATGATTAACTCCTGCTTCTGCAATTATAAGTGTCCTTTTCATTATTTTTCAATCCTTTTTGCTGGCACTCCCACATACGTACCAGTCTCTTCAATATCCTTTACCACTACTGCACCTGCTCCAATAACAGTATTATCGATGATATGCTTTCCCTGGATAATCTTAGTTCCAGTACCTATCTCTACCTCACTACCGATCACATCATTCCCAGAGATATTTGAACCTGGATTTATTGTCACATAGTCACTAATCACTGAATCATGGCCAATAGTACAATCCAGATTTATGATTACGTGATTACCTATTTTGATATCGACTGTGAGTATGCTATCCGCACAGATAATATTGCCTTCTCCGATAGTCACACTATTTGACATCTTAACTGAAGGATCAATAATATTTGCAAATCTGACTAGTGGTGATTTAATTTTCTCTATGGAACGTTTTCTGATAAATGTAGAACCAATCGCAGATACACACCACACTTGATGATCAATCGCATTCAGATATTCACTCTTACCAATTACAGAAAGATCATCAACAATATTTCCTATGTTACTTCTGTTATCGTCAATGAACCCTCTAACTATCCATTCGGGACTTACTTCATTTACACGTTTTACTATCCAGTATGTTTCCCTAGCGAATCCACCTGATCCTAGAATATATAATTCTTTCATCAGGCAGCGGCTCCATCTATATAATTATCTAGATATTTATGCTTGCCCCCCCAATTAAAATATTTGAACCATTTTTAAATTTGTCCCCAACCCTGATATGGCACCCAGCCTCATAGTCGACAATTTTTACCATTGTATCCAATGTCTTAACATAGATTCCTTCAGAATCCTTTTTTAGTATCTGACCAGGAGTATTGATATATTCATGTGCTCCCGGTATCATCTCTACTTTATATATTTTCACTTCATTTCCATTTAGATATGTTGTAGCTCCAACTGCCGGTCTTGTAATTGCACGAACAAAATTAAATATTCTTCTGCTGCTCTGGTTCCAGTTAATTATCTCATCTCCAGTAGTTCTTATTCCACAATATAGACCAACAGGATCAATGGTATCCTGCTGTGTCCTTGTTGCTTTGCCTGACTGAATCAGTTTTATTGCTCTATATAAAATATCTGCACATCCGGTATATGCTTTTTCTAGCAATGTGCCATAATCGTCTTCATCCGTGATTGGATATGTATCCTGGAGTATTATATCTCCGGTATCTATTCCTTCATCGATATAATGTACTGTAATCCCAAATTCTTTTTCATCATTTATCAATGCCCAGTTCAATATATTTCTACCACGGTAAAATGGTAGTTTTCCAGCATGACAGTTTATAGTCTTTAATCTTGGAAGATTAATCATTGTGGTCTTAAATATCTGATTAAATGACATCGATACAAAAAGATCTGGATTGATATGACGCATCTGCTCTATAAAATCTTCTGAATTGATATTTGGAACACAGAATAATTTTATATCATACTTCTTTGCAAACCCGCATAAAACCGGATCTCTGGTCTCATATCTGACACATATAAAATCGATCTGAATACTATCATCAGTTATCAACTTCTTAAATGATTCATGAGCCCATGGACCATCTGCAAAATACCCAATATGTAATTTATTTTTAGCTTTCATTTAATTAAACACCTCAAAATGATCTACATCTACTAATCTTACTGTGTAAATTGCCATCTGATCTGAATCATGTTTCTCTAAAATTGCATCATCAGTTATTGAATTTTTCGAATAAGAAGATATTGCAATCCATGATTCTTCTCCTTTTTCTTCCATATTTTTGAGATGTCCTATAATGTAATATTCTTTTTCTTTTTCATATACTTTTAAATTTGATCCATTCTTCAAATCAAAAATATCTCGCCATATTTCATCATTAGTTGTTTTGCCAAAAAGCTTAACAGTAACCTTCATAAACTTCTTGCTATTACATAAACAAGCAATACATACAGAAGAAAACAGACCTAATAAAACAGCTATGCCAGACTTTGATAAAATTCCTATATGGTACTCGCTTTTCGAAAAAATCAAATCAACTACTGACATCAATACATAGCTGATAACAACCGATAGTAAAGTTATATAGCCTCTACTGTTATGCGAATTCTTAGATCTACACCACCTATACAATTGCAGACTGCAAAAACCCGGAATAAAATATTGAAGGACTATGGGTAGATTTTTAAAAATATCAAATACGTCCATTAGTTATCACTATATTAATGGTTTTCTGTACTGTTGTTAGGGTTAGTTATAGGCTGTTGATTTTCTCTACTTTTTCCTGACATTCTGTCAGGATCAATTTCTTTCATACCCGCTGGTTCAAGTGTAAACCTTGCTTTATGATCATCAATTTTCCTACTCCCATTTATTTTTTCTCCATTATTTTTACCAGTAGAATTATTGATAACTTTTTTCATTGTTAATAACTCAAACTTCGCACTTTAAAAAGTGCCTTTGTACCTTGAAAAATCAATAAAAAGTGGCAATTAAAAAGGCAGAATCGCCTTATATCTGGTATAATAGTTTCGAC
>NZ_JBQHVU010000041.1:0-5071 GCF_052064335.1 Candidatus Weimeria sp. HCP3S3_B5
ACTCCGACCGGCAATGAGGCGACAGCTATCAGCGGCCTAAAAGCCGGGTTTAAGTCACTCTTTATTGAATTTTCAAGGTGCTACGCGGTATTTTATACTGCGAAGTTTGAGACAATAATTTTTATCAAGGCAGCCATCATATCAGAAGCAAAATAGAAACATACACTTATAGGCCGAAAATACCATGAAACAACGCTCGCGGCTTGGTACAATTATGTCTATGTCAAGCAAATATTATTGTCAATCATCACTGTAATTCTGCTATATATGAAGAGCAAAATTTCTACCATCACATTTAAGGACTCCGTTCTCGTATGTCACATCTCCATCCTCCACATCATCCGCAACGACCTGTTGACGTGAAGTTTTAAGATTTATTCCTCGTATGCAGTTGTCTTTCATATAAATTACCCTGCCATCTGCCACGAAAAACCAGTCAACTTTGCTCACCGTTGCAAAGGAGTCCTCGACTGAATCTTCATCCCTATATGAAGTCAGGAGATTGTAGAAATCCTCTGAGTTATTTTTCATATCTGAATAAATATACGAATCCTTATTCGTCATAAGATCCATACATCTGATATAGATTCCACTGTCCTCGTCGTTTTCCATCAGATAATAACACTTTGAACCATTTACAAATACAAGATCTATGCTATTCTCATATGGAAAGGCGTTGTTCAGCACTCTTTCAGTGCTTCCATCATTTTCTGTCTTTATCAAGGTGTTGTTATCGAAGTCTATCGAAATATCACATTTACTTCCATTTATTACTGTAGACATATGGTTTTCTTCACCATATGGGATAACTATTTTCCCTTTGACAGAAGTATCAGATATCGCTCCACATCCTGACAATACAAACGGTACTACCAGAAAAGCAATCATTCTGAGTCGTCTGGTTTTTGAGAACAGGCAATAACTGGCAAACGATATTATCACCAAAGCTATAATATACGAAGTGATCAAAGTGATAAACTGATTCCTTTCTATTGCATGAAAGACACATCTCGTCTTCAATCCATCCTCTTCTATGACTGACTCATATCGTGATGGGTAGAAATACCCACACCCCTTTATCAGTCCAAGTGGCAAGAAATATACTATATCAGATCTGCCACATACTATATCAATGATAAGACGTGACAGAGTACACAGAACAATCGTAAGAATCCTGTTTTTCACAAGAACTATCACTAGAGCAGTACATGAAGCCATAAGCATACAACCCAGTATCCGTATAAAGAAAGCCGATACTGCAGTCCTTGCAAGCGACATATTCCATATTGTACCGTTGAATACCTCGAGTGTATCAAGAGGCGCCAATGTATATGGTAATCCGACGGTCACAGCCAGATATTCTGCTTTTATAAATTGAAATGTGGCTCCCAGAAAAATCGATATGGATACTGACAGCAGAATCTTTGATGTCCCGCATCCGTACCTGCTCTTCTTTCCAGTCAGAAGCATGGTGTACATATCAGAATCGTATTCCACAGAATATATCATGGTTACAATCAATATGATAGATATAACTAGCAAATAAGGAGTGTTATCTATGTAAAGAAGTGTCTGCCATCCCCTGTAGTCATAGATAAAGCCTGCATCCAGGCCCTTCTCATAAGTGTACTGATGGTAAATCACCTGAAAGGCTTTTCTCTCACGTGAGTTTTTTACCTTTTTACTATCTTGATGCAAAAGCCTGTTATACTCAGCTTCAATCTCATCGGACTTCTGTCTGGTCAACGGTCCTCCATACTTTTCTATATAAGATTGATACTCATCTTCATTCTCATCAATCATATAATGAGAGTAATATCCATGACAGAGTGTGACGATAATCTGTACAATAAGTAGCACTACTAACCAAACCATTCCATGCTGCTTTATAAAAAACTTCTTCGATTCTTCTGAGAGCATTTTCTTTCTCCAAAATATGCTAATAGACCAGGTATGCTGTCACATAACCCCATAGACACCATAATTACGATCTGCACTATGAGATACATGCTTGTCAACGGAATATAATATTCTCCCACATATATCCCCTTCAGAGCTTTAAATATATCCACTGCCACCAGTCCGCTGAATGGACTTGCCACTACAAACGCATTATATCTCTGATCAATACAGTTCCAGAATCCTCGCATATAAATGAATATCACAACCATTGCAAGTGCTGATATCAGCAGAGAATAAACATTTTTTATCCTTCTGCATAAGAAAACCAGGATCTGCGAAAACGAAATAAATCCCAGGATTCTGAGAGCTACTGTTATCAGATAAAATCCTATCAACGAAACGTCAAGTGGACAGTACTTATAATCCTCAATTGAATACACCGGGCACCTCATATACTTAAGTCCATACGTTAGTGAATATACCAGAAAATTTTCTATTGAAAAGGTGGCGACAAGTATCACTGAGACACAAACAGCCATCAGATTCTTCTCAAGGAAATAACTTCTAAACCGCCCTGATGAAGAGAGTAGGATATCACGCATCCCACTCTTCTCTTCTATTTTAATGCAAGGAATTATTGTAAGCAGAAGCATGGCAATGATAAAAATGTCAGAGTAGTCATATGAGAACAGCTTTTTCCACCCTATCGTATCAAAAAACGTATCAAGCTGCCTGCCTACATAATGACTTTTTATATATCTATCTTCTGATGCCCGATCTACTATTTTCTGATTTTTTCCAGCATATGATGCCATATATTTATACGGTTTATAGAAACATGTGCTAAGGATTGCATATTTATATCCGCTATGCTCCGAATTTGAATACAGACGCATGATATATGAGGCTTTACCCGCTGTCATCCTTCCTTTTGTTTTATCCATCAGTGCAGAATAGTATTTCCATTCCTCAGAGCTCACCGATGGTCTTGTAATCCCGTCCGAGAGCCAGCCAGACCCATGATAATATCCATAAATGATGATGCCCGCATTTATCAAAAGAAGGGTAACGATTAATGCAATCACATATCTTCGCAGAAATGTTTTTCTGAGCTCGTATTTCAGTTCCATTATAGCCCTCTTTCCCTACTGTAGACTTCTAAGAAAACATCTTCCAGATGCGGCGTAACTCTACTGAAGCCTTCCTCTGATGGCTTTTTGCTACTGATAATACGAAGTGTCACTTTATCATTCTCGCGCCTCATCCCTGACACCAGATAATGTCCAGACGCACTGACCGCTTCTTTCTCAGGCATGGATGCTTCCCACACTTCATCTGAGATACTACCACAAAGGTCCGCTATCGTACCTTTTTCTTTGAGATGTCCACTGTCAAATATCATCACCTGATTGGCTATGAATTCAATATCTGATACTATATGCGTCGTGATGATTACAATCCTGTCTTTTGCGATTGAAGAAATAATATTACGAAACCTTATCCTTTCCGCAGGATCAAGTCCGGCCGTTGGCTCATCAAGAATCAGAACCATCGGATCATTAAGTATCGCCTGTGCTATTCCTACTCTCTGCCTCATTCCACCCGACAGTTCCTGTATTTTTTTCCCTGCATCATCCTGTAGATTGACTGCATGAAGAGCCTTTTCAATCCTTGTTCCAATTTCAGTTACCGGGATATCCTTTACCCTGCACATATATCCAAGGAACTCGCTTACTGTAAAATTCTGATAAAACCTACAGTTCTGTGGCATATACCCGATATCAGCCAGATACCTCTTCCCAAGTTTTCTGATGTCCGTCCCATTGTACCTTATCACGCCGCTGGTCTGTGGAATTACACCTATAATGATATTTACAAGCGTGGTCTTCCCTGCCCCATTTGCTCCAAGAACTCCATAGACACCTTTTTCAAGTCCAAAACTCACCTGATCAAGTGCCTTTGTATTCCTATATTTTTTTGAGACATTATCAATTTCAAGAAGCATAAACTGCTTTAAAATCCTTTCCTTCACAATAGACTATAATGAATTTCCCATCCTTCTGGTCTATCCGGATAGCTTTGACCCCTGCTCTACTTTTGAGCTTTCTCTCATACAGCACCTTCATATTACTGGTATCATATACGCGGATACGAAACGAATTTTCATCAATATATTTCACCGCGGCCATTTGCAAGCCGTCTTCTCCTAACGCTGCAAGAGTGCTCTCTAGTCCATCGAGTTCATAGCAGATCAGCTTTCCATCTGGAATCTTCATAGCATACATTTTTCCATTTGTACTGTTTGTCCCAGGCTTCTCCCACTCTGTTATCCAGATCATGTTTCCTTTATGATAAATGCCGTCTCCCTGATAGTTCCTGATAGTCTGATATCTGCATTCATCATTCATATCTACAAAGCCTAGAACCGTATCAGTATCATTATCTAGGAGATCTCCTTTGAATGCAATATGCTCATTATCGGTAAAAGTAATATAGCTAACAGAAATATCCTCATCATTAAACGAATCAAGCATTCCATCACTTGAATTTTCTATATCAATATAATATATTTCCTGTGAAAGTGGAAAAGCTATCAGCCTTCCATCTGGGCTAACCACACAATCTATTGCTGAAAAAAGCCTTTCTGAATCATCATTTTTCTTTATAAAATCATAAAAGGATACCTCTCCTGTCTTTTTTAGATTATCATCATAATAGACGATGTACATATCTTTTACCTTTAAAGGATCTATGCTCGGCGATACTTCTATAAGATCTGAGCTGACAGACTGATTACCATCTTCTTTATCCTCCGTCTCTTCCTGCTTTACATATATGCAATAATATCCGTTATTTATCTTTCCATAAGAAAATACTAGTTCAGTTTTTCCCATCTCTGCCTTCCTGATTACTTTCTCATTTATATAGTCATACAGATATATTCCACTATTATTGCTTTCAATTCCTGTATAGCCGCCAGTACTGACCGCATCCATATCCACATCAGCATCTTTATCATTCTGTGTATTTATCTTTTCAGCATCTCCTGTGGCATTATTGTCATACGCCAAATTAAAATTCCCTCCGGCGTCACAAAAACTGCATTTTATTATCTGAGTTAACTAAATATTCCTACCAGAGCGTGTTGCATTTTGCGGCACGCTTTTTT
>NZ_JBQHVU010000042.1:0-4941 GCF_052064335.1 Candidatus Weimeria sp. HCP3S3_B5
CACTATGTAGGAGAAGGCAATGAAAACATGTCATTTTTTCAGTATTTATGCGGCTTTTCAGCCGTTTTCATAGTGGCAACATAGGTTGGAATTCCGGGAATCCAGGTTACATTATCTTCGATAAGAGCTGCTTCTCTGAACTGATGCATGCAGCTCTTCCTTATCGTCTCACGGGTATTCTCAGCATAGACCTTATCATAATATTCCGATGCGAACTGAAGGACATCATGGATTCTGATCCACTCATTAGTTGCCTGACTCCATTTACTATCCTGCTTAATCCCTGCCAGTGTCAAAAGAGTCAGACATGCCATATCATTTTGCTGCTCTGACGGCATACCGATCTTCTTCAATATCTCCCGTGCTTCATCAATCTTACCCATTGTATGATACTCCCATCATTATAGAATCACATGTCTCCGTAGAGAGGTCATCTGCCTCTATCAGCTGTTCACCGATCTCCTCAATATCTTCAACAGGTGGAACAGGTATGTTGTTGATCTCCGTACTGTTCACCTGTGTACTGCCATTCAGTATCCGATAGAACTTATCAAAAAGCGTGGAATTCAGCAGTGCAAAAATCCCATACGTCAGTGGCAGACTCATCTCCTTTTTGTCAGTCCTGTCCACATAATTAATCTTGTTCTGTGTTCCGATAAAGCGATACTCCGGGAAGTCGTGCGCCAGATATATACCACACTGCAGCCTGCGTTTCTCTTCCTTTGCGGTAAATCTTTTGCAAAATACATAGTTCTTATTCTTCTGTATTAGGCCTGGAACAGAATCCACAATCCAGTCGTACTCTTTGCCTGATGGATTGTGATTCACCCTGCCATTTCTGATATTCTGACTGTAGAAAAGCGGCAATGTATGCTTGCCAGGCTCCTTCTTCAGCTCATTCCACTGCCTGAAATCCACAACGATCCCCGTATGCATCTTAAGTCCCTCATCCGGAAGGGTCTTCTGATATTTGTTCACTACCTGAATGACACGCACATCTTCATCGTTCGTAGGCAGGTAGACATAAAGATTGTCACCATTTACTACAGCATCATATGGGACCCCAATGCTTTTGATATCGCCGAAGTCATTATTAGTCTGCGTAGAAGAGATCACGACCTTATCAGGAGTCACATCTGTTTTCTTCACTTTGATGATCATGGTCTCCTGAAGCACACTTTCCTGGCTGAACACCTTATCCCGGCTCACAAACAGATGAATCTGCATCAGTCTGCCATAATAGAGAAAGTAATTTCTGAAAGCTTTGAAATATTCCCCTGAAGTCCAGCTCCTAGGAATGATATAGACCATCTCTGCATCATCCTTCAGGTTAAAAAGCGACATCGCAGCAAATAGGAAATACAGATTAGGAGCGCCATGCACCACTGTAGGCATGGACTCAGCCTCTTCGCTTTTGCGCATAATGCGAAGATATGGCGGATTCCCAATGATCAGATCATATTTCTCAGGATTCTTCTTTGCAAAAAGGGTCCCTTCAAAATCGTTCGACTGACTTAGAATGTAGTTCTCTTCATTTATTTTGTAGTCAATCTTGACAGATGAATTCTGCTTCAGATACTCCAGATTCTCCCTGAGCAATGGCAGGACATCTGAATCATTTTCATAACACACCAGCTGGATATCAGACACCCTGTTCTCAGATACCAGTCTGTCAATAAGAGCAGCCGAAAGTATGCCTGTACCCGCACCCGGATCAAGGGCAGTTACAGTTCCCGACAAATTCTCTGTATCAAAAAGAGACGCCATAAAGGCAGCAGTCTCCCGTGAAGTAAAAAACTGTCCTTTCTTCTTCCGAACAGACTTCGGCATCTCATCCAAGAATTCCGAAGTTCTCCTTAGTATCTGATCCAGCATAATCAATCGCTCCTAAATAAACTACAATTCCTATTATATGTGAGAGGTGATATAAGGTCAAGATAGCCAAATCTTAGAATATATGTTCGTTTTAAAATAAAAAATAAGCCCCGCTGTATAGTAATGGCCACCCATCTTCTGACTGCTGTTAAGACCAAGGAGCGTGATATATAGTAAGTTATAATTAAAAATGTGTCAGCCTTTGAGGATAAGCGGTTGAAAGGAGTCGGAAATTATGGTATATAGATACTATCTTACATACAGACCTGTTGATATGGGAACCTGCCCAAGAGACTTTGTGAATATGCCAACCAGCTCAGAGAGCTTATGAGAGATGATATGAAGAAATTCAAGAAGAAGGCTTCTTGAGTTATCCAGCTTTGGATATACGGAAAGGCAAAGGTTATGGAATTAAAGAAAAAAGAAGAGACTGATACAAAGGCAAATATAAAAGAACTGTTCTCCTGGGTCGCTATGATAGCGGTCTGTTTTGCGTTGATATGGGGATTCTTCAATGTAATAATAATCAATGCAAGTATTCCATCAGGTTCTATGGAGAACACGCTGCAGGTAGGAGACAGACTTATCGGCACGAGATTCGCCTACTGGATAAAAGAACCAAAAAGAGGCGATATAGTTATGTTCAAATGGCCTGTAGATAACAAGACCATTTTTATCAAGCGTGTCATCGGTCTTTCGGGAGAGACAGTCAGGATATCTGATGGCAGGGTATATATAAATAACAGCAAGACCCCTCTCAAGGAAGGCTATCTCAAGGAAGAGTGGATCGACGAGAATGATGGCATGGTGTTCCACGTGCCGGAAGACAGTTACTTTGTGATGGGAGATAACAGGAACAATTCAGATGACGGACGTTACTGGGCAGAAGATTCTATTGAAGAAGGCGTGGTAAAGAATAAAAAAGATGCTGAGAAGTTCCAGTACGTAAAGAAAAAAGAAATTATTGGCAAGGCCGTATTCCGTTACTGGGGAGGCTTTAAAAATCTTACGGACACCGCTCATTATTAAAATAAAAAAACACTCTGACTGAAACTTATCAGCAGAGTGCTTTTTTAAGATGAAAAAAGAAAAACTTTTTGAAAGAATTTCAAAAAAAACTATTTACAGAAATCAGATTTATGAGATAATAACTATAGTAAAAAGTAAACAAAGTTTCATATTTTAGATAAGGAAATTAAATATATGGTAAAAAATATTTTAAAGAAAGTTGTTGCGGTTTCAATGGCTGCTGTTACTGTAATAGGATGTGCTTTAAGCACTCCTGTTGAAGCTAAGGTAAAGAGTGATGAGTATCAGACCAAAATTAGAATGTATGAATATTTTGGCGCCGATTTTGCTCTGACTCAGAACATCTATTTAAGCACCAATATGAAAACACTCAGCAAGTACATTGATGCAGATCAGGAAATACTTCGTCTTATGATGATGGATTATACTGAGTTGGAAAATGAATGTAAGAGGTGGGATGCTCTTGCAAATCAGAAAATAACTGACAATACTGTGAAATTTGAGTTTGACGGATATGAGATCGATCAGGAATATATCAAATACTGGGGCATAAATGATGTCGTAGCAGAAAGTTACGCTTATAACATGAGGTCTTTAGAGTTGCATCATATCATTATGGCTGAGGTGTACTACTATTCTGGTAAAGATGTAAGATAACATACCTACAGTATGTTGATATCATACTTCTTTCACGTCTGAAAGAAGCCGTGTCACGATGACACTTATCAACAGTGCTGATACATCTCAGCTCTGAGCAAAAACAAAAAAGCCATCCAGCACTATCCCCTGCCTCTTTATCGGTCTGTGATAGTGCTAGATGACTTTTAATTACTGTTCACTGTTAATATGATATAAGTATAAACTTTTATTAGGAGTTTGTCAATATATATTACTTATCAGCTTTTGACCTCCTTCCATTGACTGGCGGATGAATGAATAGCTCTTTCCCATAAACACCAGTATCATAATCATCTAAATCAGGGGCTGTTAAGCCATATTTATCTATTGCCTTTTTTGTGATTAAATCTGGAGAAGGCTTTTCCCATACATACATGAGTATATGTCCATATTTTGCTCTTGCCGCATAAGCAAAATTGATTGGTTCACTATATCTTCTCCATTTATTATGATTGGTTTTCTTTACGGCTGAAATAGCCACGGCTCCTTGAGACTTACTTGCATTAAGAACAGTAATAGACGGCTTGGTTGTGACCGCATAACCTTCTTTTGTTTTTAGTGATTTCAGCTTATCAACCTGACCATCGCTGCCACTGCCATCTCCTGCCATCTTTACGGCGTAGTAAGATGCACCTTTGTATTTGTCCCATGATACAGTCAGTTCGTCCTTGTCTTTGTTATACTTCCACTTGATGTTCTTAACGGGACCTTTGATCCATTTAGTATTGATGAGTGTAGCACCACCGTTATCAGAGATACTATATTGCTCATCTCCGGCAAGCATCCATTTTGCTGCATGGTTAAGATTATTCGGCTGCTTCGCCTTCTTTTTGGTCTTTGCTGATACGCCCACCGCAACCCCGCATACGGCAACAGACAGTGCCATTACAACCGCCATCGCTCTGATCTTCTTTGTAGATTTCGTCTTTGTCATATATATTTCTCCTTATCTAAAATATGAAACTTTGTTTACTTTTTTTACTATAGTCATTATCTCATAAATCTGATTTCTGTAAATAGTTTTTAAGAAACTTTTTGATAAAAATTTTTATTTGTGGAACATCGGCTGATAATTCTCAGCCTGCGCCTTCTGGAGACGTTCCAGATGACAGTTTCATGAACATTCCAGATGGAATCGACGAAGAGCTGCCGTTTGCCTGATACAGGCTGACTGCCCGATATATGCCAGAACGTGTTTCAGGAGAAAAAAACTGACCCACCTTTAGAACCTGCTAATGGAAACTAATGGTGTCAAACGGCAAATTATTAGCGGAGGAAACGGCGTGTTATTTTCGACGATTTCTCCGCTCAACGGCATTTTATTTTCGGTGACGGCACAATCTTGGCGTAAGAAACGGC
>NZ_JBQHVU010000043.1:0-4572 GCF_052064335.1 Candidatus Weimeria sp. HCP3S3_B5
AATGAATACGAACGTATGTATGCTGAAGCGGTGGATAAAAACGCAAAAGTAGCAAGTTAAAGTGGAAAATTTCTCATTTTAACTTGTACTAAATCTTGACATAAGACCAGACTTCTTGACGAACTCGATGTTATCGAATGCTTCACTGAGCCCGGAAAAGTGCCAATACAGGGCGAAGTCCTGAAAAAGCAGGAAGACTTGTTCACAGCCATGGATGTCACGCCACTATACGCCAAGCATAGTTTGGAGTAATCGGGAATTTAGGTTTTAGTCCCCGGAAAGCCTATGCTTGACGGAAACAGTTTTTTTGATGAAAACCCCAAAAATTAATTTTACAAGCCGATATCCGATAAAATATCTCAAATATCTTGACGTAATAAGCATATTGGGGTATAATGACGCTGTCAAAATATATCCTAGAGATGGAGGGACGCGCCATGCTGTGCCAATTTTCAGTAAAGAATTATAAGAGTATAAGAGATGAGATAACATTTGATATGCAGGCGACCGCTATTTCTGAGCATACAGACCGGGTAATCAAGGACAGCGATGAGCAATTGTTTTTGCCTGTTTCGGCGATCTATGGCCCGAATGGTGGCGGAAAGTCTAATGTTCTGAAGGCAATGCAGGCACTTGGGACAATGGTCTTAAGGCCGGTACTTGCAACAAAACAAAACAGAGCTGCAGACTATAAGTTTAACAGATATCCGGTTAAACCGTTTGTCTTTTCTGAAGAAGGGAAGAATAATCCGACTGAATTTGAAATATTCTTTAGAACAAAAATTGCCGAATACAGATATGTCCTTCACGTCAAGGAGGATATCGTTGTATATGAAAGCCTTGACAGAGTCAAGCTGGAAACGGGCAGGAAATCAGGGCTATTTCTGCGCAAAGGGGAAGAAATCAGTTTAAGAGGCGTCTTTGCCAGACTAAAGATCAGTGACGGACTGTCGCAAAGTCTTCCGCTACTCTCATATCTTGGCATCACTTACATGAATAATGACGTTGTCAAGGATGTTATCGACTGGTTTGAGTACGGTATAGATTTTCTGAACTATGGAAATCCGCTGGAAGAACTTCGGACAGCAATCGCTTCTTCAGACGAAATCAAAAAACTGGTTCTCGATATGATCAAAGAAATGGATCTCGATATTGAAGATTTCCGAGTTGAAGAAAGGGAGAACAATAAAATAGAGGTTTTCACACAGCATAATGTGGATGGGTATAAAGCAGAGCTGACTCTTTCTGAAGAATCTAGCGGAACAAAGAAGCTGTTTGGTCTTCTTCCTTTTATTGCTAAGAGTCTGGTTTGCGGCTCAACACTCGTAATTGATGAGCTGGATGCTAAGATTCATCCGGTACTTCTTCGCTATGTCATCATGCTGTTTAACAACATGGAGATAAACCGGAATGGCGCGCAGCTGGTTTTCACATCCCACGATCTTTCTACAATGAACAATGAAGTGTTCAGGCGCGATGAAATCTGGTTTGTTGCCAAAGGAAACTATCAGAATTCAAAACTGTATTCGCTGGTAGAATTTAAAACCGGAAATGGCGAGGTTGTTCGTAAAGACGCCAAATATGACAAGCAGTACCTTGAAGGTAAGTACGGTGCAGATCCGTATCTGAGAAAGATCATAGATTGGAGTGTTGTGAATGCCTAGAAAAATCGGAACGGAAAACTGGAGAAAGAAGCGCCGCCAGGAACATCTGGAAATGAAGGAGTACAGATATTACATCTTCTGTGAAGGAGAGCAGACAGAACCGCGTTACTTCGGTGGGTTCAAAAAACTGATTGAAGATAATCCTATTTATCGCGACATGGTTTTGATCCAGATCGAACCATGTGGCGCAGAAACGATGCGTGTGATTGGTCGGGCTGAACAGTATGTTAAGGATAATCAGATCACCAAGGGCCAGATCTGGTGCATCTATGATAAAGACAGCTTCCCTGCTCGGAACTTCAATGGGGTTGTCACCCGGGCTGAATCTCTGAACAAAGAGAACCCATTGGTGCAGTACCATGCAGCATGGAGCAACGAATGCATAGAATTCTGGTTCATGCTGCATTTTGCTTACTATACGTCGAACAATCATCGGACGGAATACATACGATTTCTCAATGAAAGATACGCTCAGCTGGGGTTGGGCAAGTATAAGAAAAACTCCGACGATACCTTCGATATTCTGATGACGCACGGAAACCCAAAATTGGCAGCCAGATATGCCAAAAAGATTATTAAAGAACATAAAGGTCTTTCTCCGGCAGATATTGCACCCGGAACCAATGTGTACGAACTGGTAGAGGAACTGGCAAAATATCTGCCGGAGAAATCAAAAGAACATTTTATAGACTAGCCGAGGAGGATTAATTTGCAGAAGAAAACAGGAGTACATTTTTATATTAAGTTTGGCCGCTGATACTTTACAGGAGCCTGGGTGGCTTTTGCGATATGTAATTGTAGTAAGAGGCTAGGGATTTTACCTACAATCATGCCCGAAGCCTTGAGAATAATTTCGTTTTACGTGAGGTATATATGCTAGAAACAGCTGTAAGCATAACTGAATTTCTAATAGAAAACCAAGGCAGGATGATAACTGCCCTTGTTGTCTTATGCCTTGTGCTGGCATCTATAATAGCTTTTTACGAATATAAAGATAAACTGTTGGAGCGTATTGTTAATCCTAGAAACAAATGGAATTTTGCAATACTGATTGTTCTAATGGCATTTCTTCTGGTCATAGCTTCGAACCGTTCAGTTCCTGTTTTGCTATTATTGGTCGATGTAGTCTTGTGGGTATTATTTCTGATTGCCTGCTTTGTTTCACTTCCGATTGTATGTAGTGTTAATCAAAAAGGTAACGTCATTAGAAAATTGAGATCTCGAAGACTGTTTCATTTGCATAAACAATTGGAAGAAGGATTTGCACTTGAGTATCTTGAATATTTTAAAAGTAGTAATATCTACGATACACCTAGTGCAAAAACACCATTCAGTATCCGATTCCTACACATGTTTGTAGATAGCGATGTGAAGCTATATTATCAATTTTTGAAGTCTTCTTTTTTGTTTTACACTGGTGATGCTGCAGGTGCGTACAAGACATTGTCAGCAATCGATAGAAAATTGCTTTATCCAGAAGAAGCGCAAAGCCTTGATTTAGATAGAGCTGTCTTTTTAACGTTGATGGGAGATATCAACGCAGCAAAACAGTTACTGGGAAATCCAGATGATAATGCATCTAGTGATCCTGAAGTATGGATGTCTTATGCATTTATTGCAGAAGCCCAAGGAGATATGGATGCAGCATATCAATTTGCTGCAAAGTCAAAATCTTTGGCAGAGGTTGGTAGTTATCCTGATTGGAAACTTGCACAGGTTTTTAATAATTATTCAAGATTCGCATTTATAATCGGAAATCGAACTGAAACACTTCAGTATCTTGACCGCGCATGGGAGAAAACTAAAAATTGCCATAGTGTGGATTTAATCCATATTATCGGATCCAACAGAATTCTTCGTAAAGCCATTGAAGGCTGTCCTAAGAGCGATTGTTACGCAGCGCTGAAGGAATACAAGGAAAAGGTTAGATGTTATAGCATTAATAATTCTATTGAGATAGAAAATTGTGAAATACAGCTAGGCAGGCAATTTTCTGATGACACAGCAGTTTACCATCTTATAAAAGACGGTTATCAGAACCTGATTAATAAACTAGATGTACATCAACGGGAGTTGTTTAAAGCATCTACCTTTTGCATGCTTATGAACGGCTTGTACGTGCATGATTGGTTTGATGCAGAAATATCTCTTGATATTAACACATATTTAAAGTTAACGCTCGAAGAAAGACTCCGTGTCTTTAAAGAGTATATTGGAATCTTAACGCAAACCGACTTTATATCTATGCGGAATCAGGAACCGTATAAATCGCTTTATGGTTTGATTGTAAAGTATTATCGAGATTCCGCAGTCAAGGAAATTGATGAAGAACTTGCGAGGACAGAGTCATACTGTATCTATCGTCAAAATGAGCTTATGAAATTGAAGCTCGGAATACTCAGAATTGTTGAAGGACCTGAGCATTTAGAGAAAAGTAAAAACATATATCTTGATCAATATGAAATGCTAAAAAATGCCGGATTAAAGATCGAGGCGACCTATGTGCTACTTCTTCTAATGGATGAGTGTACGTCCTCTTACAATGTCATGATTCAAACGACTCAGTTAATGCCTATGGTAGGACCTCAAGGACTTATAAACGCATATGTACCCGCTTGGAGTGGTTATTTTGAAGATTTTATTCAGAAAGCTATTAATAGTGCACCACCGCCAACGGTATTAGATGATAAGATACACGTGCAATATTCGCAAATAGGGTTTAATACTCCTGTCAATATTATGCCGGTCCATGACGATATCATAAAAGAATATATCGACGATGTTGTTAAAGATTTTGACTCAAACTTCGCAGTATAAAATACCGCGTAGCACCTTGAAAATTCAATAAAGAGTGACTTAAACCCGGCTTTTAGGCCGCTGATAGCTGTCGCCTCATTGCCGGTCGGAG
>NZ_JBQHVU010000044.1:0-4406 GCF_052064335.1 Candidatus Weimeria sp. HCP3S3_B5
GTTGTGTTGGCGCCGACAAGGAACTTATAGTGCTGCTTATACAAACCGTTGATGTTATCAGCACTGTAGTATCCACGGTCCATAACCAGCTTGACTTTCTTATACCCGAGGGTGTCCAGTTCACGGATCAGTTCAGTGACTGTTTTGACATCGGGGATGTTCCCTGCAAGCTTCCGGTAGTATAACGGGAGACCGGATGTTTCGCCAAAGAGCAGTGCGAGATTGATCTGTGGGAGACTGTCTCCGTCTTTGTTTTTGCCATACTTAACCTGCTTCAGTTCTTCTGAATAGCCGGAGATGGAGGTGCTGTCGTATGCCCAGTATTCTTTTTCGATCCGCCGTCTTCCCTGAAGGCGGAAGAACTTCATCTTTGCCTCCTCCGAGATGGACTGGAACAGTTCACTGCTTCTCTGGGAAGGAATGTCCTGTCCATAAGGATGACGGTGTGTGTTGGCGAACCGGCCGAAACGGGAGATCGCATTCGTATTTTCAAGAATCATGAAGTAGGCAAGTGATTCGATCTTCTTGTAGTCATTCGGGAAGCATACCTTCAGATCGTTCGTAATGCCAAGCTTCTCGCCAATCTGATCCAGAAGATATGTGGCGCCATAATACTGACGGTCTGTTCGGGCTTCGGGAACAGGTCCGCGTTTCGCAGTTGCAGCCTGTGGCTGCTTTCTTTGACCGCGTCGTTTTCCACGGCCATCGGTCGGCACCACATCACCGGTCTTGGGATCGACTTTACCGATCAGGACACGCTTCGAACGGGGAGCTTTCTTCTCCTTGTCCCAGTACGAGGTTGACTGGTAGACATAAGTGATCCCGCTCCGTTTATAATTCCGGGAATCTAGGATACATATGTTTGTATTGACAGTACAAAAAAAGACCCGTGTCGCCACGGGCCTCATTCATTCGAAATATTTATCAATCTGTGAATCCATGATTTCTGGAATCTTATCACTGTCAGTCAGATACTTCTGATAAAAGTCAACCGTCTCTTCCATACATTCCTGTATATGCCACTTCGGCTTCCATCCAATCTCAGACTTGATCTTAGTACTGTCGAGCTTCAGAAAGTTTGCCTCATGCGGCGCGTTAATCTCAGCCCGGCTCATCCATTCAGCTGATGGCAATGCAGCAGTCTTCTTCTGATTCCAGGTATCACAGAACATTGTGACCAGATCACCGGTAGTCAGGCAGTCGCAGTCATCTGGCCCGACATTGTACCAACCGGCATATTTCCTGTCATCCCATTGTTTCTCAGCGATCATCATATAAGCAGATAAAGGTTCGAGAACATGCTGGTAAGGTCTGGTGCTGTATGGATTCCTGACTTCAATCGTACCCGAATCTTCTCCATTCAGATAAGCCTGCTCCATAGCTCTCACACAATCTGGAATGATTCGGTCAGCAGCAAAGTCTCCTCCACCGATCACATTTCCGGCACGCGCAGTCGATACAGCCGGACTGTCATCATCTGAGAAAAATGAATTCACATACGAATGCACAGCCAGCTCAGCACATGACTTCGAATTCGAGTACGGATCAAAACCATCCAGAGGCTCATTCTCACGGTATCCCCAGAGCCATTCATTGTTCCGGTACACCTTGTCAGTCGTTATGATCACGGCACTCCTGACGCTTCCGGTCAGCCTGATGCACTCCAGCACATTCACCGTCCCCATCACATTTGTCTCATACGTACACACCGGATTCCTGTACGATTCACGCACGATAGGCTGCGCCGCAAGATGAAAAACAATATCCGGCTGGAACTCCTCAAATGCCTCTTTCAGATGTGTCAGATCTCTCACATCACCACGAACATCAGTAAAAGAGCCGTGCAGTAAAGCCAGTGCAAAAAGCGACGGATCTGTCGGTGGTTCAAGCGAATACCCAAGCACAGAAGCACCGGCATTCAGCAGGATCTTCGTGAGCCAGATACCCTTGAAGCCGGTATGGCCGGTGATGAGGACTCTCTTATTTTTAAAAAAAGAATGTGTCACTTCACAGCCTCCCTGATTACAGACGCCATGTAATCAATCATTGCATCAGTCATGCCCGGATATACTCCAACCCAGAAAGTATTCTCCATTATGAAATCAGTATTATCAAGACATCCAGCAACACGATATGCATCTGTACCCCTTATCTCATCAAAACATGGCTGCTTGATGATATTTCCACTGAACAGGAGCCTTGTCTGGATATTGTGTGACTCGATCTTTTCAATGACATCACGACGCACAAGTCCAGACTCAGGACGAATGGAAATAAGGAATCCGAACCATGATGGATCAGAATCCACAGCAGGTACAGGCAGAATGATCCTGTCCTGCACATCTTCAAGAGCCTTGTGAAGACGGCCCCAGTTGTGTCGTCTCTTTTCTGTAAATCCAGGCACCTTCTTCAGCTGCTCCACTCCAATAGCGGCCTGCATATCAGTCACCTTCAGATTGTATCCGAAATGACTATACACATACTTATGATCATATCCATGAGGCAACTCGCCATAGTCACCATCAAAACGATGCCCACAGGTATTGTCTCTCCCCGACGGACAGTAGCAGTCACGTCCCCAGTCGCGATAAGAAAGGATAAGCCTGCTGAGCAGTGGATCATCAGTATATACAGCACCGCCTTCTCCCATCGTCATATGATGAGGCGGGTAAAAAGAAGATGTTCCGATATCACCCCATGTACCAGTGAGTCTGGTCACACCATCAATCGTATATTCAGATCCAAGCGCATCGCAGTTGTCTTCAACAAGCCAAAGACCATGCCTGTCACAGAATTCCTTTACGGCCTTTATATCAAAAGGATTTCCCAGTGTATGCGCCAGAAACACAACCTTCGTCTTATCCGGATCATAAGCCTCTTCCAACCTCGTTACATCAATATTGTATTGTGGAATCGTGACATCCACAAACACAGGCACTGCACCAAACTGCAGGATCGGGTTGATCGTCGTAGGAAAGCCACAGGCGACAGTGATCACCTCATCGCCTCTCCTGATCCTGCGATCACCAAGCTCAGGAGCAGTAAGCACTGAAAAAGCTATCAGATTAGCCGAAGAACCTGAATTCACCAGATGTACATGCTTCACACCCAGGTATTCAGCAAACTCCTTCTCAAACTCGGAAGCAAATCTTCCGGTCGTAAGCCAGAAATCAAGACAGGCATCAGTCAGAGCCTGCATATCCTTCTCATCATATACACGACCGGAATACCCCATACGGTCACCCGGCTTGAAATCACTGTGGTCGGTTTCCTGTTCTCTGAACTGATGGTAGAAGTCTGCAACAAGAGACATGATCTCAGAACGGGCTTCTGATTCATTGTTCCACTTATTCATATCTTAATCCCACACTTTCCACGGAGCCTTACCTGACTCCCACATTTCTTCGAGCTTCATCTTCTGATTGAGTGTATCCATACACTGCCAGAAACCATGATGGCTGTAGCTCATCAGCTGACCATCCTCCGCCAGCTTCTCAAGTGGCTCTTTTTCAAGAACAGTGTCATCATCCTTCAGATAATCGAATATCACCGGTTCAAACACCATATATCCGGCATTAATCGGTTTGCTGTCACTCACATTCTTCTCACGGAAAGCACGTACAGAATTGTCATATGCAATATCCAGATGTCCCTTTTCCTCATCCATGATCACTGCAGTAAGTGTCGCGGCCTTGCCATGACTTATGTGAAAATCAAGCAGATCCTTGATATTGACATCGCAGACACCATCACCATAGGTCAGCATGAATGTCTCATCTCCGATATACTTCTGCACCCGTTTCAGACGACCACCGGTCATCGTATTGAGCCCAGTATCTACAATAGTCACCTTCCACGGTTCAGTCTTCTTGTCATGTACAATCATCTCATTGCCCTCAGTAAAGTCAAAGGTAATATCTGATGTGTACAGATAATAGTCCGCGAACCATTCCTTTATCATATGCTGCCTGTACCCGGCACAGATGACAAAGTCATTGAATCCATAATACGAATATTCTTTCATGATATGCCACAGTATCGGCATACCGCCAATCTCGATCATCGGCTTCGGGCGCAGCGTGGATTCTTCCGAAATTCGCGTGCCCAAGCCACCGGCAAGTAATACTACTTTCATTGTCTTCTTTTCTCCAATGCTTCCAGCTGTTTGTTTATCTCCGGTATCTTCGATATATCTCTCCTGATTATATGACAGACACAGAACGCTGACATCCACCTTCCTATCGTCCATCAGTTATTACTCCGCATCATCATACATTTTCAATAATGATTCATATACTCAAACTTCGCACTTTAAAAAGTGCCTTTGTACCTTGAAAAATCAATAAAAAGTGGCAATTAAAAAGGCAGAATCGCCTTATATCTGGTATAATAGTTTCGACCAAAAA
>NZ_JBQHVU010000045.1:0-3819 GCF_052064335.1 Candidatus Weimeria sp. HCP3S3_B5
GTAAGCGTATTATAGAGCTGGGCTATTTATTATGAGCGCCTTCCTGTAAACTTTGTTTAGAAAACAGAAGTCTGCAGGGAGGTGTTTTTTATGCTGCCTAAGGATATAAAGTCCTCAAAAGTGACCAAGAAGTGGCTCGCTATTATCAGATCATACGTTGAAGCAGAGCGTTCAACTTATATCTCTGCAACAAGCTGGTGTAAACAGAACAACATCAATTACTACATGTTTATAAGATGGCGTGGACGATTCAGGAATGAGGGTATGCTCAATCCGGATGATCTGGAAAGTTCAGCCGAAGTCAGATCACAGTCTGAAGCCTTTGTCGATGTCACATCAATAGTAAAAGAATCAAATCTGCCAGACAGCGGCTCAGATGTAAACAATAATGGTTCTCCGACAGGCATTCCATCTGTTATGCTCCAGGTGAACAACATAAAAATCTATGTAAACAGTGGCATTGATGCAGATACGCTTGCTACTGTTCTGCAGGCGGTGCGCAATGCTTAAAGACGGTGTCGGTTTCAAAAAAATATATCTATGCCTGGAGCCGATCGACATGCGCCGTGGTATAGATACTCTTGCAGCAAGTCTGATCTATGAGTACAGGCTGAATCTCTATGAGAATAAAGGATGCCTGTATCTCTTTCACGGAAAAGGCACAAGAACTATCAAGGGCATCTGTTTTGAAGGGATCGGCATCGGAATCTATAAACTCAGGCTTTCGGAAGGCAACCATTTCCGATGGCCAAAGTCAAAGGCTGAGGCAATGGCACTTCCGTCTGAGCAGTATCAGATGCTGATGTCCGGCATCTCTCTAACAGGCACGATTACAGAACGGTATCCAAAGGTGAAAAAGCCTCCGGAAACATCCAATTGAAGCGGGTCTGGGATAAAGTATAAATGAAAATCAATTATCTAACTATCATTTAGATGTAATGCTTGACATTCATCTAAATAAAAAGTATAATAGATAATAAAGAGGACATATGTTATACTTTATCTCAGGAGGATACCGCTATGCCTAGAAAGAAACAACCTTACACGTATTTCACGCGGAAAGACCTTGGCATTACGTATGTCTATGCCAACGAGGATGTATGGGACGAGAAGGCCCATAAGTATGTAAGAAAACGCCACATGATCGGAAAGCTGGATCCTGAGACAAATGAGATAATTCCAAACGCCGGCCGTGGTGGCTATCATGGAAGAAAACACACAAAATCTGCAGATGACAGGTCTCTGAATGAGACCTCTGTAACAGTCTCTTCGTCTGATGAAGAATCGGGATCTGTAAATAAAACACAGGCTGCTGTGGAAGAAAAGACCAGGAACAGATACGAGGAAGAAAAAGCAGCTTTTGAAGAATACCAGAAAGCTACAGATGTAAAGTTCCGTGAGCTTAAACTGAAGATCGATCAGCTTACGGTGATCAACGAGGAACTTCAGCGCAGAAATAACGAACTCAGCAGCAAAGTAACCGAATACTGCTCTGATCTGCTCGCCATTGCAAAGGATAAACAGTAATGACGAACGAAGAGCTGAGGAAGATGCTGGCCGAAGCTGGCAGCATGAAAAAAAGCGAACTCATACAGAGCCTTGTCATTGTCATCAACAAATGCATCGAAATGAATAATGCCGCATCTGAAAGAGTAAAAGCTGATCTTGCTGAACATGACAATGTAACACGCCTGAAGAAAAAGTATTCAGAGCTTAAGAAAGACTACAAGTCTCTTGAAAAGGACTATACTGTCGTGTACCAGCAGTTTCGGCTGGCTCAAAACATGCTCTTCGGCACTTCCTCAGAAAAGACGGGCAGACTCGGGCAGATCCTGCTCAAAGCAGCAAAAAAATATATGAAAGAACAGGGATCCGGACAGAATGATGAAACATCAGACAGTGACAGCAGCGCTGACACAGATGACAGGGACTCCATAAGCATATGTGTGGGAGCTCCACAGGATCCTGTAGACGAAGATGCAGATCCTGATGTTCAGCCGTATGAAACAGCTGCTTCATCTGCGTCCGGAGATCATTCGAGATCGCATACGGGCAGTCATATCAGGTCCTTTGCAGAGCATACTGCTTCCGGCAAAGAAAAGAAAGCACACAGCGGACGGTCGGCCGGCTCCAATGACTGGACAGACAGTCTCGAGCACTATTCTCATTTTTACCTTGATGATCAAAAATACAACAGGATGTTTGGCGAAGGCAAATGGCACATATCAGACTGGGTTCCAAGTGATACGCTGGCGCTCATTCCTGCCCGCCTGTATGTCGATACCACTTTTTATCCGGTTATTACGCCGAACGATCTATCAAAAGAAAAGTATTATGACAGGGCCGGTGATCATCCCGGAGAATCAGGAAAACTTATACCGGGGTCAATGGCATCAGGCTCACTTCTGGCACATCTTATCGATAAGAAATTCGAAAACAGTGTGGCAACATACTCCACTGAAAAGTATTTACTGTCAAGAAGTCTGGGACTTTCCCGCAGCTGGATCACCAGATGGATCAACAGAACCTCACATACATACCTGGCTCAGCCGGTTCTGTACATGCAGAAAGCTCTTCTGAAACAGGGCTGCAGCCAAAGTGACGAAACGCCATGGATCGTAACTCAGTACTGTCATGGAACCGGTTCAAAGAACTATTTCTGGGTTCATACGAGTTCCGAACTGAGCACAGATCCAAGGATGATTCTTTTTACTTTTGAAAGAGGCAGAGCAACAGATCATCTCCTGCATTTCTATGGGCGTGATTATGATGGCGTACTTGAAGATGATGCATTTGTTGCCTACTATACTTTCGAGAAGGAACTGCAGGGCAAGGTAACAATTGCAAACTGTTTCATGCACCTGAGAAGGAGGTTTGTAAAAGCATTTCTGGTCCTTGACAACAAAGGGCTGACGGTGGAGCAGCTGGAAAATACCATCGAAGGCAGGATCATCCGGCTGATCGGAGAGATCTACCGGGCTGACAATCCACTGAAAAAGCTTTCGCCTGAAGAAAGGCTTAAACAGCGGCAGGAAAAGATCAAGCCTCTGGTTGATGAGCTGTTTGATATCCTGCACGGGGTCGATGTGAAGGATCCAACCTACAGCAGCTACCTTGTTACTGCGGTGAACTATGCCCTGAACCATGAACCGCATTTCAAAGTATTCCTGTCAGATCCGATGGTACCTTTAGACAACGGGTTCTGTGAAAGGTCACTTCGCGTCATCAGCAGAGCTCGCTCAAGTTTTCTGTTCTCAACCAGTGCCTATGGAGCTGAGGCAAATGCCATCTGCTACTCGCTGATACGGACAGCACAGGAGAACAAGGCCATACCGGATATCTATCTGAACTATCTTCTGAGTGAAATGCCGAAATACGTTGATGATAAAGGCGGTCTTATTAATCGGGAAGTCAGCATCACGGAAGACATGTCTGATGATGAGAAGGAAAAAGCATGGGATACGAACTGGGCCTTTCTGTCGAAAATGATGCCGTGGTCTGACGAATACAAAGCATATGAGAAAAAGTATCTTGAAGATCAGCGAAACTTCAAGCTGGATGACACAGTGAAAATGCCACATGTCAGAAAAGGAAAAATCGTATATACAGAAATCACACAGGAAGAGGCGGCGCGTTACCATCGAAAACGAATGAAACGTATTCAAACAAGGAAGGCCTCTGCATAACCTGATCAAAATGAGAAACTTAAAAGTCCCTCACGAATGACTCCACCATCTAATGGAATCAGACTCGTGAGGGACTTTTTATACTCAAAAACCAGCTCAGAATGGGATTAGCCCATCTCTTTAATACGCTTAC
>NZ_JBQHVU010000046.1:0-3676 GCF_052064335.1 Candidatus Weimeria sp. HCP3S3_B5
TCATAGAGTTTTTCAACACTGCCCATATCTGCTCCTTAACCCTGCATGATGCCCTGCTCCGGCACATGCTGCTATAATAACTATTAGATTCATAATCTTTTATCAGCTCTTTTGCCTGCCCGATCTGATCCTCCGGGACACATATTTCTTTTCTGAAAACTGTCGTACCGGACATCACGTTTTTTCTCGACATTTTCCTTATCTACTAATTCAAGGTGTTGCAAATAGAATAATGACTTATCGTGACCTATTATTATTTCATTCTATATCTACGTCCTTTTGTTCCACCCGTAGATTCAATATGACCCTCATCACACATTTCCTTCAGGATCACTCTTGTCCTGGCAGGACTCAGATCAAGCATTTCAGCAATCTCTGCTGCTGAGTATTCACCACCCGAGGACACAAATGTAATTACTTTTTCTTTATTTGCCTGGGTCTTTCCGCTTTCGCTTGTTTTTTCTGCTTGCTTTTTCTGCTTGTTTTTTCTGCTTGTTTTTTCTGCTCGTTTTGTAAAAGGAAGCGTTAATATCGTCCTGTCCGGATGATACTGTTCCTCTATAACAGGTTTGTCCCAGCCGTATTCGTCCCATATGGCAAATATATCAGGGACTCCGCTTCCCGCACGTTCCCCGATACCAATCATATTGAACATCTTGATCAGAGCCTTGTTACGCGGATCTGATACCCCGCCCTTGAGCATCTGATCTATCCCTGTCCTGATATATCCGGGATTTTCAATAACAAGCTTATCAGGATCTTTTTTGATCACTATGCCTCTTTCTACGAAGAAATCTGCATTGTCAAAGCAGTTTGCCAGAGCCTCCCTGATAGCCTTATGCACAGGGGTATCCTCTATTCTTGTCAGCCCATCTGTCTGGAATGGGATCTTTAGATCTCTCGTTATCTTAGGATATATCCTAAAGAAGAAATCAAACAGATTCCCCGTCCAATCCCCTGATTCCGACTGCACTCTGTCTGTCCATCTGATCGTAGGATCGAGCATTTCTCTATAATCCAGGAAGTATTCAGGATAGACATAAAGAATCTTATACTCTTCTCCGAACATCAGAAGCCCCGCGGCTGTCGGATGATATTTCCCATCATTATCAGATATCTTTGCCGCGCCTATTCTTTCCAGATAGGCATCATCATCGAGATTGCCCCACACATGGGTAGGTCTGGCTACATTATGCCGGTTCCTGTACGCATGTACAGTATCCTTATTGAGCACGTCCATATCGAAATTCTCAAGGATCCTCATGTCAGGTGTATCCTCTGTCTGATCTCGGATCATCGCAAGGACTTCTTCTCTGGTACAGCTGTAGTCTCCTTCACCATTGCGTCTGAATGACTTATCAAAAATTTTATCATCGAGATAAATCGGCTTATCTTCCCTTCTGGCCTTTGGTACATGGATAGACAGAACCACATCACCATTGACCTCATATGTCTGCAGATCTGATTCAGTCAGAATATTTTTGCTGACCTTTTTACTGTCATTGATCGTATTCCAGAAATTCTTAATCAGCTTCTGCTCGTTCTTAAGACCTGTCGTATAGAAACTCCCGTCCTGCCGTTCGCCCACGCCAAGCAGGATCACACCGCCATAGCTGTTAGCAAAGGACGAGTATGTATCCCACATATTCACAGGCAAGCCGCCTTCAGCTTTTTTTACCTCAAGCCTGTTGTTCTCTCTGTATTCTTCAAATTTTCTGATGTCAAAATCCATAGGGTTTTCTCCAAAGTCCATCAAAATGCGCGTTCAAGCTGTTCTGCGTAATATGAATCCACATGATTCCCATCAGACAGCGATACCATGATCAGGTCTCCGTTGATATCTATCACAGTTCCTTCCTGACCACGATACTTGACTCTGACATGATCTCCGACTCTGAAAGAAGTGGAGCCATCATGTTCTCTACCGTTTAGTACAAATCCAATACCCGCCGCCAGTCCAGGCAATCCTGTTCCTTTATTTTTCTGTCTATTATCCGACTGCTTCTCATCTGACGGCCATTTACGGTCTTCGATCCTTTCGAGCACATCTTCATCTATTACATCCCTAAGAAGTAACAGATCATCTTCTGAAAAGTTCTGCCATGATTCCTCTGCCGCCTTATCCAGCACCTCACACGATACGCTTCCATCAAGACCTACAATATCATCAGCGGTAAATGAAGCTTTCTTATCAATAGCATACCCGACCAGCTTGTCCATCTCCGCCTCATCGACAATACCATCAAACTCCAGTATATCCGATGCACTAATCTCGGAACCGTGCTCAATTGCATTATCTATCATAAGATTCAGAGTCTCTTCACTCAGCAGACCATCAAATTCCAGTATATCACCAATGGTAAACTCCGCACCAAGAGAGATACACTTCCTCACAAGAAGATCATTTGTGTTCTCATCCCAGCCGCTTGAAACCATATCAAAAATTTCTTCTACAGTACCAGCATCTTCTAGTGCCGATATTCTCTTTATTAATGTATCCTCTTTCCAGTCAGACTGGCATTCATAAAAATAGTTCCAGGTCATATTGCTTCTCCGATTATATCTTTTTTATTAACATTCCTTACACCACGCAATTGCTTAAAGTCTGTTATCACAAATTCACCCAGTCTATCTTCTCATCCTTATAGAAATATTCTCTGTCGTGCTCTCCGACTTCACGGAGCACCCTGCAGGGATTCCCGACTGCGACCACATCTGCCGGGATATCCTTTGTCACCACACTGCCTGCTCCGATGACCGCATTATCTCCGATAGTGACACCTGGTACGATCACAACATTTGAACCGATCCAGGCATTTGCTCCAATGTGGACATCTTTATTATACTGCAATCCTCTTCCACGAAGTTCTGCATCTATCGGATGATTCGCTGTTGCTATCGTGACCGATGGACCGATCATCACCTTATCACCGATATAGATATGCCCATCATCAACCATTGTCACTCCGGAGTTCACATAGATACCGCTGCCAAAATGCACGTGATGTCCTCCCCAGTTTGCATGAAATGGCAGCTCGATATAATTACGGTCTCCACATTCTGCAAAGAGCTCTTTCATGTATTTTTCTTTTTCTGCTGTCTGTGATGGTCTCAGCTGATTGAATTCATAGAGCCTGTCCTGGAATGGAACCTGCTCCTTCATCACTTCCTCATCTCCCGGATCATACAGAAGACCTGCCACCATTCTCTCATACTGCGTCATAGAATATCTCTTCTCCTTGTCATCGCTGACACTTTATCAAATCCCAGTCTCTATTGTACCACGAACCATTATAAAAGATGTTACCATAAAAGTCACTCTGGAGTGGGAACTTTTGTTTTGTGAAATCTGAATAAAATCCTACTTGCGATTTTGTGCATTATTTTCAAATGAAGGTTATCAGGAATTTCCTACGATGGGATGTGCACAAGATACAGATTCTGCCTTATAATTTCTGGTAACTATTTTTCCCGATAACTGCAATTATCAGGAATTCCTGATAATAGTGGCGCGCAGTGCATCCTTGTACAAATCTTTTAGTAAGTTATAATTAAAAATGTACAGAAGGGGGTGCGGACAAAAACCTGGACCTGAATCAGGAACCAGAAGGAGGTCTGCGCAAACATGTATTCTTACGAGGATAGGATGAAGGCAGTACAGCTTTACATCCAATAT
>NZ_JBQHVU010000047.1:0-3542 GCF_052064335.1 Candidatus Weimeria sp. HCP3S3_B5
CCGTGATCATAAGCAGGATTCCGTTCATTCCTCCCGCCCTATTCACCTCAACGCCTGGCCTGTAAGATATGCTCCACCATATCAGGTAAAAAATACAGCAGATGATCAGCATGATCTGCCCCACTGCTATTTTTCCAAATGCACTATTCAAGATAGTACGCCTCCTTGACTCCCTATTTTTTCAGAACCCACTGTCCTGCTCTTTTACTGCCTGTATGTTCCAGCTTTCCGTCATCCTTCAAGTGATTTAAGATTGTTACCACCTGCATCCTCGACAGATTTGTCGCCTTCTGAAAATCCGCCTGTGATACAGATGGATTCTTCTTTATCATACCGATGATTTTCTTTGTATTAGCCTCTCTGGCAGCAGCTATATGAAGCGATGGGGCAGTTTTTCTTGCTGTCTTTCCCGAAGACTTCTTTGCTGCTTCCCTTGCTTCTTCTCTGCGCTGCTGCTCCAGAAGTGCTTCCTGCCTTGATTTCAGATCGACATCCTCTGGTATGAGGGTAACTGTTCCGTCCTAATGTACAAATGCCGGGATTCCGATACCCTTATTCTTCACCGAATCAAACACCGGATTGGAATCACGGAGAGCCATAAATGCTTTCAGATTCTTCACATGAGAACCGATATCAACAAATCTGAATCTAGCATTATCCTTAATCTGGTCTTCGATAAATGAGCAGTCAGGGCTGGTATGAGTACAATAGACTGTAATGACAGAAGGCTTCGCTTCCTCACCTGCGATGATCCAGCTTCCCTTCTTACTTGTACCCTCGCGGATAATCTTCCCATCAGCCCGAAGCTGCTGCAGGATGGTATTCACCTTCAGCAAAGACATCTTTGTTGTCTTCGCAAGCTCACGCTGCGTGATATTGGGCTGCTTGCGAAGTGCCTCAAGGATTTTCTCTATCCTTTCATTGTCATCAATCTGCGAGCCCGAAACTGAATTTTTCTCAACAGTCTCCACCTTGCGAGGCTTCTCTTCAATCCGCTGGTATATATCCTTATAACCATCATCGCAGAGATTATTCATAGCCCATTGCTTTGCCTCATCCTCCGTCAATGGCAGAATAGCTTCACTTCGCTCCCAAGAATTCGGCCCGGTCTACTTCGCATACTTCGTCAATATGCAGCCAGAACCATATAGAAAGAACTCGCCTGACTTTTTCCTGTAAAGCGTCTCATTAAACCAACGTTCATCACTATGACTTACCTCTCTACCACTACCATTACGAGCGATTGTCTCTGCTATTTTCGTATTGTATGCTACTCCATTGATGTTATCTTTTGCCAATGTAAACTCCTTATGCGTTTTTCCATATAAAAACGCGTGAAAAACGCATTAAAATTCATGCTATTGTCTATTTCTATTATTCCTTGAAAAATGGCATTCTCCTGCCATTCAATTAAATATTTTTAACTCTCTTATGCGTTTTCTTGCGCGTTTCGCCCATAAAAAACGCGCAAGACTTATTTATTTCCATCTATCAAACTATAACTTGAATATTTCCCTTTCTTATTCAACACAAGAATTTTTTCTTTTCTCATCCTATCAAGTGTTGATCTCGCCTGCTGTCTTGTAAAGCCACATAGTTCACGCACCTTCTCATTCGTAATCGATCCACTTTTTGTTGTGTACTCTATTATCATTTCTTTTGCACGTACATACTGAATGAGCTTATCTCTGGTGTAATCAACATCTTTTTTTACCTTCTCATACACTCTAGCTGTAAGCATGTACTCCCTACCTGAAAGCTCTATCAGGCCATCATTCACTAGAGAACTACAACCCTTTCTTGTATCATCTTCATCACTCTGAGATATTGTCTCCAATTCAGAGAATGTCGTCTTACCATTATCTGTCAGATATCTAAGAATCATTAGCTCCTGAAGGCTGAAATTCTTCTGACGTGAATTCTGCTCATTAGCAATGAACTTCACAAAGTTCATATCATCGATAGAGCTGTACATAGTAAGCGTGACTGCATCGTTATATGAACGATACTCCGGGTAGGGTTTGCCAGATGAAACCATATCTCTGAAAATAATATCAACACCCTGCCCTGTCCTCTGAACATATTTCAGTCTTTGCAGACTTTCTGCAATTAGCTTATTTCTCGGAGTAGACGGGTGCGTAATTATATTATGCTCATTGACTCCTTCTGGAAAACCTCCCGGATTCTCAATTACAATCTTATCCGAATAATGCTTTACATAAACCGCTGCCTGACTCTGGTAGTCCCGGTGCGCAAGAGCATTAAGAAGCGCCTCCTGAAAGACCCTCTCAGAAAAATCTGAGATTTCAAGTCTGAACAGACCTACTTGAACATTTACAATCCTGTTTGAGTCTTGAATTTTCTCTGTCAGCCTGTCTATTACCGCTGGAATTCTTGTCTTAAGATCCAGCCTGGCATCATATTCTTCCTGATTATCCTCAGAATAATGCAGATAGATCACTTCAGCTTGTGGCAGAAGTCTGTTGATAGACTGATCCTTCCCTATAAAAAGCAAGCCAGCTATCGTGAGTTTTGTGTCATTATCACCACTTACAAATCCAAGGTCTCTTATAAACGCAGTATCCTCCATATCAGGCAGCGTAGACTCTGAATCTCTTGCTCTGAGTTTTTCTTTAAGGCTGTAGATTGCCAACTTGTTTATATCGTTCTCGGAACTCTCAGCTATCAGTCTAGCCGAAAAATCCGGATTCTGGACCGACGAGTAAATATTACTCATCTCCTCAGGATAATATGGTTTCGAGTTCTTTCCTAATCTCTTCAGACATTTTCCATTTGTAGATGCATAGGTAATTCCGTCATGCTTTACGTGTATCGCAAGTATGTCACCATCTGGATGCTTAATTACATCTATCTTTGTAAATAATGGTGGTCTTGTCTTATCATAGATAGCCTCAATGATCTGCTGCGTATCATACTTCGTACAGCCCGTGACGGTTCCGTCATCTTCAACGCCAAAATATACCGTGCCTCCGTCAGCGTTCGCAAAGGCAATCAATTCATCTACTGCTAAATTGATTACTTCTTTGAAACCTGAGGCCTTGACCCACGATTTAAACTCAACAGTCTGACTTTCACCTGAAGCAGTATCTTTATAATATTCTTCTAATGTCATAGTATTTGCCTATCTGTCCATTCATCGGAACCGTCTCCTGTTTTTGTTATCTATTATAACTGATATGCAAGTCATTTTCATCAATTGTCTTTCTCCTTTTTCGCTCAATCTTTTCCATACAATTATAATTGATTCGGCAAAATCCTACATCACTTATTTTATCCCTGAGGAATGTTATCAGGAAGTAGTTCCATCCACTTATAAAATCCGGGGTTTTTGTATCGTCATAATGTGCCTTAAAATGTCGGTTTTCGGGCATTACAAGTAGTGATTTCTTTCTTCGCTTCCCTAGCAAGAACTATCAGCTCAAGGGACTGTATCCACGTTCAATAGCTTACATACTTTCCTTTATTTTCTGTACGAGCTCCTTATCTGCTGGCAGCCAGCCCACGCTTTCTATCGTGTCCTT
>NZ_JBQHVU010000048.1:0-2774 GCF_052064335.1 Candidatus Weimeria sp. HCP3S3_B5
CTATCAGCTCAAGGGACTGTATCCACGTTCAATAGCTTACATACTTTCCTTTATTTTCTGTACGAGCTCCTTATCTGCTGGCAGCCAGCCCACGCTTTCTATCGTGTCCTTAGTAAGCCATCTGGCATCCTCTGCTTCGAGAAGTGTAAGCTTTCCTGAGACTACATTGCACCAGTAGCACTGCATTGACAGATGAAATTCCGGATAGTCGTACTCGACCGTTTCTATCTGATCTCCTACATTTATCTCCGTGTCCAGTTCCTCGTGGATTTCCCTCTTCAAAGCCTGCTGCGGTGTCTCACCGGATTCTATTTTTCCTCCTGGAAATTCCCAACCGTCTTTGAACTCACCATAACCACGCTGGGTTGCAAAAATCTTATCATCTTTTCTGATTACTGCACATACCACATGTAATGTCTTCATAATTACCTCAACTCACTATATAATCGTAGATATCTTCTCTCACAGGCACATCCAGATGATAACTGATCTCGAACGCATCATCCTGCTTAGTCCCGGTAACATTACCATCCTTATCTGTTACATTAAAGCTCATTTTCACCGGAGCCGGCTCTCCCTCAGCCTCAATCTCTCCAAGAAAATAGAATTCCTTCGCCTCATTATCGTCTTTATTCTTCCTGATGAATAGATATATCCTATTGTCCTTATCTTCAGGAGTTTTCTTGTAAAAATGGTCAGCATCCGACGAATCTATCTTTCTCGGATGCTTCGAGAGAGCTATCAGATTCTCCGGCGAAATAAATCTGTCCTCATATGCAATCGCATCATCTGACTTCTCATAATTGATAAATACCGGAAGCTGCTTTGTCACTTTGTCATAAAAATATCCGCCGAGATTCTGGGCATTCATATTCTTCTCCCAGTTCAACAGAAGGCACACATCTTCATACGTATATTTCTGATATAGAGACAGATTTGTGTCTTTATATGGATGACTGTAATTCTTTCTGTAATTTCTGATGCCAATATCAGTAAGCTGTTTCACCTGTCTAATGAAATCATGATCCCTCATCATCCCTCTTAATTCATCTGAGACCTTATATCCGCCGTTACCATCACTTTCCAGAAATACACAGTCACTGTACTTTGATCTCTCCGAATCCTTAGCAAACCTGTTTGTCAGGTTTCTGACGGCAGACAGAAGTGCCTCTGTACTTTCTCTGTGCCCAAGCCTACTATATATCTTATCTTTGTAAACTGATAATCTGAAATCGGTTTCACTTCCATCGAGTATATCTCTTATTATCATAAGCTCCTCAGGTCGCTTCCCCTTGGTAAGCTTCTGTGAGATAAAAGTGATCAGCTGCTGCTCGGCCTTTGTCAGATTCCCATGATAATCCTTTTCATATTTTACAAGGAAATTATAGTATGAGCCGAACTTATCAAAATACTTGCTGATATCCACAGTACCATATTTTTCAAAATCATCCGGTTCAGGAATTCTGCCAAGTCTGTCCTTTAGCTTCGCATATGCCTCACGAAGCATTGCCGTATCATTTGTCCTGGCGGTATCTATAGACTCGAAAATCCTCTTTCTCGATATCTCATCTATATAAATGGTGGATGTACCCGGAATCAGCCTGCTGCCCCCGTCCACAAACCTGCGCATATGATCCTTGTTATATGACCTGTCACCTGACAGAGCAATAGGGATCATGTAGTTATTCGCATAGTTCCCGATGAAATCAATGATCACCACATAATCCTTATCTTTTGCCTTACGAAGTCCTCTTCCCAGCTGCTGTACAAATATGACAGGACTCTCTGTCGGACGCATCATTATGACCTGATTGATCTCAGGAATATCAACGCCTTCATTGAAAATATCAACCGTGATGATATAATCGAGCCGGCTCTCTTGAGGTATCGTATCAGATACCAGCCTCTCGATACACTCTTCTCGTCTTTCCTGACTATCCTCTCCTGATAAGAATACCGTACGTTTTCCCTTCTGATTCATCTTCACTGAGAGTTCACGTCCGATTTCTTTCCTGCTGACAAAGATCACACCCTTGACTCTCGGTCCACTGAACCCATAAAGATCAGCTTTTTCCAGAACATAATTTACCCTCTCATCACTCGTCAGATACTGAAAATCCTCTGGTGACAGATTTCTGTCTTCCTGAGTATCATCCGATATTTTCCCGTCTATCTCAATATCAGTCACTCCGAAATAATGAAACGGACACAGAAGATTTTCCTCAAGTGCCTGCTGAAGCCTGATCTCATAAGCTATATTGTGGTCAAAATCAGAATAGATATCATACCCGTCAGTTCTTTCAGGTGTAGCTGTCATACCAAGCAGAAACTCCGGATTGAAATAATCTATTATCTTCTGATAGCTTCCCGCTGCCGCGTGGTGTACCTCATCTATGATTATCGTCTGAAATCTATCTCTGGAAAAATGCTCCAGTATATCATCCTTCGACATCGTCTGTACAGTTGCAAAAATATAGTCCGCGTCAAAATCTTTTTCACTACCGGAGACTATTCCTGAGCTTATGTCCCTGCCAAGTACTCGTTGATAGCTCTCGAGTGCAGCTCTGGCAATCTGTTCACGATGTATAAGAAACAGCACTTTCCTCTGCTTCTCATCACGCATAGCAAAAGCTGATGCATATGTCTTTCCTGTACCCGTAGCAGAAATCAGCAGTGCCTTCTTCTCTCCTTTCGCCCTTATTTCATTCAGGCTCTGTACAAACCTGGCCTGCATAGCATTCGGCTCAAGCCTGTAGTCTTCAATGCTGGTGATT
>NZ_JBQHVU010000049.1:0-2734 GCF_052064335.1 Candidatus Weimeria sp. HCP3S3_B5
ATGTGAATCCATAGCATGCGGAAGGGAACCCGGTGAACTGAAACATCTAAGTAGCCGGAGGAAGAGAAAGAAACATCGATTCCGGGAGTAGCGGCGAGCGAAACCGGAAGAGCCCAAACCGAAGCGCGTGCGTTTCGGGGTTCGGACCGCATAATTGATTCTGTAAGTCCAGCAGAACTGTTTTGGGAAAGCAGGCCAGAGAGGGTGAAAGCCCCGTAAGCGAAGGATGAGCAGACATGGCGGTATCCAGAGTAGGACGAGACACGAGAAACCTTGTCTGAAAGAGCGGAGACCACTCCGTAAGGCTAAATACTACTTGGTGACCGATAGAGCATAGTACTGTGAAGGAAAGGTGAAAAGGACCCCGGGAGGGGAGTGAAAGAGAACCTGAAACCCTGTGTTTACAAGCTGTGGAAGGCCGCAAGGCCAACCGCGTACTTTTTGTAGAACGGTCCGGCGAGTTACGCGGACTGGCAAGGTTAAGGCAGGAAATGCCGGAGCCGAAGGGAAACCGAGTCTTAATAGGGCGTAAAGTCAGTTAGTGTAGACCCGAAACCGGGTGACCTACCCATGTCCAGGATGAAGCCGCTGTAAAAGGTGGTGGAGGTCCGAACGCACATCCGTTGAAAAGGGTGGCGATGAGGTGTGGGTAGGGGAGAAATTCCAATCGAACCCGGAGATAGCTGGTTCTCCTCGAAATAGCTTTAGGGCTAGCCTCGGTGTAGTCTTGCGGAGGTAGAGCACTGAATTTCCGCGGGAGCGTCAAAGCTTACCAAAGAATATCAAACTCCGAATGCCGCGTAGATGGTCACCGGGAGTCAGACTGTACGAGATAAGTTGGATGGTCAAAAGGGAAAGAGCCCGGACCACCGGCTAAGGTCCCAAAGTGTGTGTTAAGTGGTAAAGGATGTGGGATTTCAAAGACAACCAGGATGTTGGCTCAGAAGCAGCCATTCATTCAAAGAGTGCGTAACAGCTCACTGGTCGAGAGGTCCTGCGCCGAAAATGTACCGGGGCTAAAACACACCACCGAAGCCGTGGAATGGCATAGCCATTGGTAGAGGAGCATTCATGATACGGCGAAGCATGAACGTAAGGACATGTGGAGGAACATGAAGAGAGAATGCCGGAATGAGTAGCGAGAGTGAGGTGTGAATCCTCACGGCCGAATATCTGAGGTTTCCAGGGTAAAGCTGATCTGCCCTGGGTAAGTCGGGACCTAAGGCGAGGCCGGAAGGCGTAGTCGATGGAAAGCAGGTAAAAGATTCCTGCACCCTGTATGGACAGAACTGTGGGGACGCAGAAGGAGAGCGCGAGCCGGGAATGGAAAGACCGGTGCAAGCGAGGTAGGAGTTAATCAAGTAAATCTGATTAGCAATCCGAATACGTGATGCGGAGCGAACTAAAAGTAGCGAAGCGCGTGAGCCGGCTGCCGAGAAAAGCCGCTATTGTTTCATATGGGCCCGTACCGTAAACCGACACAGGTAGATGAGGAGAGAATCCTAAGGCCGACGGAAGAAGCATTGTTAAGGAATTCGGCAAAATGACCCCGTAACTTCGGGATAAGGGGTGCCCTCTGAAAGGAGGGCCGCAGAGAATAGGCTCAAGCAACTGTTTAGCAAAAACACAGGTCTATGCGAAACCGAAAGGTGAAGTATATGGGCTGACGCCTGCCCGGTGCTGGAAGGTTAAGAGGAGAGGTTAGCGCAAGCGAAGCTTTGAATTCAAGCCCCAGTAAACGGCGGCCGTAACTATAACGGTCCTAAGGTAGCGAAATTCCTTGTCGGGTAAGTTCCGACCCGCACGAAAGGCGTAATGATTTGAGCACTGTCTCGACAATGCATCCGGTGAAATTGAAGTACCAGTGAAGATGCTGGTTACCCGCGCCAGGACGGAAAGACCCCATGGAGCTTTACTCCAGTCTGGTACTGGGATTCGGTAATGCATGCACAGGATAGGTGGGAGGCTAAGAAGTAAGGGCCTAGGCCTTTATGGAGCCGCTGTTGGGATACCACCCCTGCATTACTGGGTTTCTAACCAGCCGCCGTGATCCGGCGGTGGGACAATGCCAGGCGGGGAGTTTGACTGGGGCGGTCGCCTCCGAAAGAGTATCGGAGGCGCTCAAAGCTTGCCTCAGGATGGTCGGAAACCATCTGAAGAGTGCAAAGGCAGAAGGCAGGCTGACTGCGACACCGACGGGTGGAGCAGGTGCGAAAGCAGGACTTAGTGATCCGGTGGTATAAAGTGGGATTGCCATCGCTCAACGGACAAAAGCTACCCTGGGGATAACAGGCTTATCACTCCCAAGAGTTCACATCGACGGAGTGGTTTGGCACCTCGATGTCGGCTCATCGCATCCTGGAGCTGTAGCAGGTTCCAAGGGTTGGGCTGTTCGCCCATTAAAGCGGTACGCGAGCTGGGTTCAGAACGTCGTGAGACAGTTCGGTCCCTATCCGGCGCGGGCGGAGGATATTTGAGGGGAGCTGACCCTAGTACGAGAGGACCGGGTTGGACGGACTTCGGGTGTACCGGTTGGATACCAGATCCATCGCCGGGTAGCCTTGTCCGGATGGGATAAACGCTGAAGGCATCTAAGCGTGAAGCCCACCCCGAGATGAGATATCCCGTCCATTAAGGACATAAGATCCCTTGTAGACGACGAGGTAGATAGGGCAGAGGTGTAAGCATGGCAACATGTTCAGCTGACTGTCACTAATAGATCGAAGGCTTGATC
>NZ_JBQHVU010000050.1:0-2469 GCF_052064335.1 Candidatus Weimeria sp. HCP3S3_B5
GTTACTATTCACAGAAGAACTGAATGCATCACAAGTAAAGCGGAGGATCTTTCCTTCGCTTTACTTGCTGTTATTCCGTTTTTGTTCTCATTGTTGGGATTTATGAAAGATCTCTGCGACCGTATAAGGATCTCCTACGCACAGACGATCCAGTGCGTGTATCTCGTTGATACCATTTCGGCGGCAGGTCTCTATATATGTCCTGATCAATGCATAATTGTCTGCGGCCTTTACTGTCTCAAACTGTCCTGATATCTTCATGTGGGATTTGACTCCACGAAGTCCCCGCTCACTCAGATTGTTGGTCGTCGGTACTGTGAGATCTTCAACCCAGAGGAAATAATTCTTTCTGTATTTAACCAGTCTGTTCAACAGTGCCCGTTCAAAATCTGCGCCGTATTTTTTTGAAGCCGCCTTGTTTTCGGCCCATCCCTTTTCTATGCATTTATCTACTTTCTCGTAAAACGTCTTTTTATAAGCTTCGCTGAATGCTGTCTCGTCCCGCTCTTTTGCCTCCTTACGGTCCTTTATCGTAGAACTGATGAGGTCTTTAAGCTCTTTTGACCATTCATGCCCGGTATCATCTGTATTCCTCTGGCAGTCACGCTCCAGATGCTGGATGCATTCGATATTTATAAAGAGGAACTTTGCATTGTAGTTCAGGGTATTATGATCATGCATCACCTTCGTCTGTTTTGTGAGCAGGGCAAGGACATTGTCTTCGTCTATGCTGGCCATGTCTTTATGTTCATGAGCCGTATAATAGGCAATGGTCTCGTCACCATAAAATCTCAGGCATGCTCTTTTTGTTAGAATGAAAATGACAGTATCATCCCAATATACAAGGTCCCTTCTGATAAGCTCCAGTTTAAGGTCATCTCTGAACTGTATCAGCTTTTTAGCTGACCGCGCCTGGACTTTCGCAATGTACCCTTCGCACGGCCTGAGCTCTCCGCCTGTTATACCGTTAAGGAACATGGCCACTTTATTTATCGGTGCATTTGCCGTGTTCATAAGAGAAAGGGCGAGTGCCTGTATCTTTGGCCCATACTGGCAGTCAGCCCTCAGGTTTGGCTCTATGCTGCATCTGACTGTCTCTCCACAGTCTGCACATTTATAAAGCCAGTATTTATGAAGGATCCTGTTTACATTTATGCTGATATCATACTCCCATTTTTCTTCATATCTGCCGGTATAGACCAGGTCTTCTGACCTGCATACAGGACAGACTGCTCCCTTATCAGTAGTGTGGTCAATGATCTCTGTTGCCTCTTTTTCTGAAGGCTTTTTCAGATCATGCTTTTCGTGTCCCGGTTGTCCTCCCTTTTTCTTTCCGCTGTTTTTCCTGCTGTTTGGATTATGCTTTTTCTTTCCCGGAAGTGTCATGCCTGTAGGAAGTCCGGTGTTTGTGCTGTCCCTTCCGAGCAGTGCTTCATCATGTGCCAGCCTGTTGGTGAGTTCCTGTATCACACAGTCCTTCTCGTGGATCTTCTCCTCGTATTCAAACCGCATCGAAGCCATGTCATCTCTGTATTTCTGCTGAAGCTCCATCACTTTATCTTCAAGACTGTATATCCTTTCGTCTTTGCGGCCGGCCTCTTTCTGGTGATCCTGCCATACCTCATAACACTCATCAGTCCAGATATCCCGGACTTTTACAGCCTGTATGCGGGCCTCAGCTAGCTCTTTTTTCAGTCTGTCGATCTCTTTTATATAGCCTGCCACGACCCTGTGATGATCCTGCTGGATCTTGATATACCTGGCTCCGGACTCAAACTCGTCTATGATGCGCTTCTGATCCTTTACCCTGCACTGCAGCAGCATGTATTCCTCAAACAGCTCATTTTTGCAAAGAGAAAAAGCCATCCGCTGTCTCCTTTACTGTTCCATGTCGTTTATCATCGCATCAACAGAATCTCTGAGATTTTTTAAACAGAAGCGGAGCTTTCTGTTCTCGTGCTCTAGCTGTTTTATCCTGGCTGCCTTCTCATCACAGTCTGCCTGCAGAAGTTCATACTTTTTCTTCAGACTGTCATCTGATCTTTTATTCCCGGACGAAGCGGCTGAGCCATCAGCCTTCTTCCTGCCTCTTTTCCCTGATGACGGGATAAGCTCACCTGTCTCCGGGTCTTCTATGCCAAGATATTTTCTCTTAGGCCTAGACTGCTTGAGTTCAGGATCGTAATAAGACGTTGATTCATAAAGAGATACCACGCCTGTTTTCTTGTTCGTGTACCGTACTATTGACATGATCGGTCTCCTTTCACCGGTTGCTTGGTACTATATATTGTACTACATACCAACAAATATGTCAATAGTTAAGTTGGTATGTATTTAACAAAGTACCAATAATATAAAAAACAGAGTCATGCCAGGAATAGACATAACCCTGTTTTTCTGATATTTCTCAAGTTTGGATAAGCTCAGTCTGAGCCGATTTTGTTAATATGATTTACTGTGAATGGTAAC
>NZ_JBQHVU010000051.1:0-2389 GCF_052064335.1 Candidatus Weimeria sp. HCP3S3_B5
GCAAGCCAAAAGCGCAGCTCAAGCCACAAGCGAGGCCGCTGTCTGAGATTAGCAAGAACGAGTCGAAGACGAAGTTCGAGCTTAACGAAGACAGCTTCCTTGTTAATGAGAGCAAGCCAAAGGCGAAGCTCGAATCCGAAGCGAAGCCGTTCTGTGAGGCTGAAAGTTTCGAGATGAGAGCAAGCTGAAAGCGAAGCTCGAATCCGAAATGAAGCCGTTCTTTGAGATTAGCGAGCACAAGTCGAAGACGCCGTGCGAGCTTAGCGAAAAGAACTTCCTTATAGGCGTAGTTCGAACCTAGCGAAGAGAACTTCCTTAGCAAAATAGGTGTGAGGTGTGAGGTCAGAGGGCCTAGGGGCTAGGGGTATCTAAATCTAAACTAAGCCCTAAACCCTGCTTCCTCTACCATGGATCCTCAATGCTGGCGGCTTTTTTATATCTGGAAACAGAGAAGCCACTCCTGTACCCTAGGACCTCAGTGCTTGCAGGATGGAAGGGAGCAGGGGCCCTCATTCCTTTCAGCGCCAAGCAAGAAGAGAAGATAGATGAGACGATCGCCGAAGGACAGGCCTCATTCATTGCGCCAAGCAGGCATCAGCAGCTGGCACGGCACAATCCATGGCCTGTTCTGATATCAATTTCATCTTTCAGTAATGGAAATCTGATCTGAAGGAGCACCATGCCGTTATCATAATGCGGCCTGACTCCTGTTCCTGGATGAGCTCCTGCATTGCGAGAAAAAAAGATATGATCTGACATTGAATTACCATTCATGAAATAGCATGGTATCACCAGACCATTGTGAGAAAAAATGATATGATCTGACATTGGATTCCTATTCATGAAATAGCGATGATCTCGCAGGATATCATGAAGTATCCTGATCATTGGGAACTCTATTGCTTCTAAAAGGATGATTCCAGACGCCTGTTATCTGGCGTTTACGTCTCAGCCTTATATCCTGGCTAATACCATTCCACCTCAAGGCCTCCTGTTCCTTTTCGGCGGGTTCTTCAGCTCAAAATAAGTCATACTCGCTATCTGCAGACCGTTATTTTCATATCTGCCGAAGCCCCATGTCTTATCCTGCCGTTCCATCAGAAGCTTAAATACGATGAGCCCGAAGAACATCCCGGCTAGGGTAACATTCTTCCCGCACGCCTCGTAGATCGGTTCGTATACCGTACCCGTCCAATCGTGTCCGGGAATCCAGCCAGCGGTGTTTATCTTGCTTGCATCAATCCTTGCGTTCAGTGTGCCTTCCACTGCCTTATATTCATCATCTGAGATATTTTTTCTCCACCTGTCATAGTCAGCTTGATGAGGAAGGCGGGTCACGTATTTACTGCTGTCAATCGAATAAAGCATAATCTACCTCAATATAATACGATACAAAAAGTTCCTTAATTATTTCCTTATCGGAACAACCATCAATATCTGGTTGCCCCGTTTAGTTACATATCTTGTTTAATCATCCCAGTCCGGGTCATCGTCACTATATACCACTGTCATGTGTGGTTTCTCTAAAAATTCTCCGCCGTTAATCTCACAAGTTTCATTATTATACATGTGCCTTTCTTCGAAAGGCATCAAAGTGGTTATGAAACACAGCTTCTGGCCTTTCGATTTTTCTAATTTCCTGTTATTCTTATAGTGAGGGCCTGGCATACTACACAGCACGTGGAGGTGAGTGGCGGAGTAGATTAGCGGCTACCCCGCATTATTATATGTCGCCGGTCATCTGTTAAGGCATCAATGTCTGGAGCAATGGCGAGAGCCCGTAGCCCGTAAACTTATCTCTTCCAAAGTCGACTCGATTTTGCCAGATGGCCAGTCACTGCCAGTCCCCCAACTATAAAATAACAGGAGGTGTTTTTAGTGTCTTTTAAAATCTACCTAAAGAATGCCTGCGGACTTGATGTCCACAAAACCTGGATCTATGCCTGCATAGGCATAGCAGATGCCAACAACATCGTACACTACCATGAGAAGCGGTTCTCGTCCTTTACAAAGGGACTGAATGAACTTGCCGAATGGCTTGCTTTCTATGGCTGTAAGGATGTCTGCATGGAATCTACAGGCAAATACTGGATCCCGGTCTTCAACATTCTTGAAAAAAACTGCAACATTGTACTTGCCCACCCCAAGTACACAAAGCCTCAAAAAGGAAACAAGACTGACCGTAAAGACGCCCGGTTCATCTGCGATCTTTTTATGTGCAGTATGATCAAGCCGTCCTTTATACCGCCTGCCGACATCCGCGAAATAAGAGACCTTGTAACCTAAATTCCCGGTGTCTCCACACTAGGCTTTGCGTATAACGGTGCAACATCCATCGCTGTATACAGATCCTCCTGCTTTTTCAGGACTTCGCCCTGAATTGGTGTTT
>NZ_JBQHVU010000052.1:0-2017 GCF_052064335.1 Candidatus Weimeria sp. HCP3S3_B5
AAAACACCAATTCAGGGCGAAGTCCTGAAAAAGCAGGAGGATCTGTATACAGCGATGGATGTTGCACCGTTATACGCAAAGCCTAGTGTGGAGACACCGGGAATTTAGGTTTTATTGGTACAGCATTGATCTTTGGAGGAGCCCTTTTACTTTATGAAGGTGGGAAATGGGTAATCGCTAATATCAAGGGAAAAAAGGCTCATGATCGTGAAAATGATGAGCTAAGGAACAGATCTGATGAAGCAAAGACCGAATTTGTTGCAACCATAAAAAGCAATGAAGAAGATTCTGAATAAATAATTGATCTTCTCCATCCAGATTATACCCCAGCACAGATAAGCCTAGCATTTTTGGCGATAACTGTGACTGGGGTATTTTTATTATCAGAATGTAAATACTCCAGACGCATTTGACGCTTGACAGCTAAAGTCCTATTTCTTTATATATATCTTATAAATTCTCATATTTGTAGATTGTGGAGTGGTAAACTTATTTTAGACACGGAGAGGTTAATTTTTGAACACGGGTATTATATAATAAAGACAGAGAAGATCCATTTCTAAAACAGTTGATCTTCTCTACTTGAACAAGAGGTTTACCATGAAATACACCAAAGAACAACTGTTGATGTATAATTAAAACTGACCCACCCCTGGAGATGGAAAGTACCTGGCCAGTGCAGTTTGCTTCTATTGCAAAATCCGTTACACAAATCATAATGTCACAGTTTTGACAATTTTATCCTATCATACGCTCCATTTTTCGTATTCTCTGGATGAGGCTCAAGACCAATGATCGTTATCTCCTGACGATTCGGTCCATAAACCCAATACATTCTTCTTGCCCCACTCTTTTTGTTTTCCAGATAGGACTGCCAGACCTTCATTCCGTAGCGTCTTGATAAATCCTCTATTTCATGAGATCTAAGGCCGGGATGCATAGGGTTCTCTGACAATTTCTTTAATGCATTACCCCCCCATTTTTTATACAGTTCCCTATCCTTCTTATTAAGGGAACCATCCCTATACTGCGTTTGTAGAGAATTCCATAACTTTTCCATTTCTGGAATTCCCATTCGTATTGCGTATCCCATTCGGATATTCCTTCCTAGAAATCGGAAAGATCAATCGCAGGAGAAACCGTCCCTTTTTTAAAGTTCGCGATTGCCCTGTCCATGTCTCTCATGGTCTCTTGCGAAATACCCTCTGGAACAGTCAGTTCCCGTGGTTCCAGTATGATGCATCCGTTCTTATATTCCTTAACATTATAATATTGGTACTGTGCACCTCTAAGCGTAACTCTCTTCTTACTATCGATATGCACCGTATATTCCTTGACCGTCTCCATAGTATTCACCTTCTGGTCATATGTGGGATATCCCACCTACCACTATACTACTCTTGGCAAACCATCTTGTCAACATGCCCTCTTTATTTCCCCTGAAAGGCCTCAATTGCAAAACTAAATTCTATCTCGGGGTGGAATTTAACACTTCCGATAGTCTCCGCTTTTATGGGTGGAATTTAACCGTTCTGAATTTTAGCCTTTTCTTCCCTAGGTGAGTTTTGTTATAATTAATATAGGAAGAGAGAGGGAGTATAGTTTCACATTGACAAAAGCCATGATTTTGAGTAAACTGCATGTATAGGTGCGAAACTTTAAAAATATTTCATTTTCGGAAGTGACACTATGAACTATATTGAAAGACCAGAATATCTGCAGCAGCTTCTTGATCTTATGGATACACCAGATATCAAGATCATTACTGGAGTGCGCCGTAGTGGCAAGTCAGAGTTGATGAAGGCTTATATCCGGAAAATCACGGAAACACAACCGGATGCCAATATTATCTTTGTAGATTTATTTGATCTGAAATATGAAGAGCTGAAGGAATATCACAAGCTTTAGAGGCTTCATCAGTTTGTGTGGGTAAGTAGTAGCCTCGGCTACACACCCTATCCTTGTTCTGCTTGACTGCCAACTAGCTGGTTGGATGCCCTGTGTCAAGGGTTTCTGC
>NZ_JBQHVU010000053.1:0-2010 GCF_052064335.1 Candidatus Weimeria sp. HCP3S3_B5
CTGTACTATAGATTTTTTTTGGCGAAAAAATTGTACAGGAAAATGTATGCTTTTTCAATATTTACAAGGGTTACAGCGTTTTAGCTACCCACACAAACTGATGAAGAGCCGAAAAAAAGGATAATTTCTATTTGACATCAGGACACAATCCAAAGGCAGAGAATGCTGAGAATGAATTTTTTAATGCATATAATACAAAAAGTGAAGCATCTCAGCATAAGAATTTGTTTAAAGAAGAAAGTTATAGGAAGAAGAGGCATAAGCCAATTGTAATATGCATTATTATAATTGCAGCGGTTGTTATATTATTGTGTGTTGGAAAAATTAGGTCTGGAAATTCAATAATAAAGCATACTGCATCGGGGCACAAGCCTGTTACATCATCTTCAAATGATGATTATGATAAGGACGATTATAACGATACAGACGATTCAGACTATAGTGATGAGAGTTACGATACAGACGATGAATATGCAGATGATGATTTTACACTTAAATCATCTGACGATAAGCACGTACAGTATGTGGACAAGTATGTTGGTGTCAATGCTTCAGCAGTTGGCTATACGTCCCTGGGCGGTGATAGGCTAATAAGAATAGGTGATGGGCTGCTTACTGTTAATTATGTAACTGAAGATGGTTCCTATGTAGGCGTTGGAACTGATGAAGATGAAGAAAAACTTCAGGACTATGTGGTCACGGCACAGAATATAGCACCTAATACAAAAGTGAAAATTGATTTTGAAAAGGATTCCGACGGTGAGGAATACAGTAGTCTTACTGATTTTCAGTCATATGACCATATTGATCTGGCAGTGAAAAAAGTCGGAAGCAAAGGCAATGGGCCTAAATTGAAAACGATAAAAGCGGCTCCGGATAAGACAAAGTATTATATCAGAAACTATGTCGGTAAAAATGCAGCCACTGTCGGATATGTGTCATTGGGAGGAGACTATAGGGACAGATATGGTGATGCTAATATAGAACTGAAGCTTGTGCCAGAGGATGGGAGTGCTGTTGATATTTCTGATACAGATAATGCTATTAAGAACCTGAAAAAATATGTGGTGAAAAGTCAGAGTATCAAGCCAAATACTGCAATGAATATCACCTATGATAAGGATGTTGATGGTCTTGTGGATTCTCAGAGCTTTGAATCGATAACACTGAAACTTAAGAAAATAGGCTGATTTAGGAGATGCTACATGTCGAAGAGTAAAATATTATTCTGGATAAAAATGGCCGTTGCAGCACTTATTATCATATGTCTTTTTCTTCCATATGTCACACATACGGAAAAACAGATGGAAGGAATGTCGGATATGAAAATATCAGATGACATAACAATTAATGCTTCAGCTGCAAAGGATTTGTCAATTGCTGAGTATATTCAGGTATATATGGTGGCGTCGAAAAATCTGTCAGCTCTTGGCGTTGATGATACTTATATTGCGGTATATTTAGGTTTATATCTGGCTCTTGCGATGTTTACAGTTCTAAATCTCATTATGGCGCTTCTAGGGAAGAATATCCCTGAGATTGTATTTTCTGGAATTATAATTCTTCTTAACTACGCCATTAAATGGGATTTTGATGATAGGAATATCATCGGAGAATATGAAGGGACAGTGGGGATAGCATACAATCTCTTTTATGCATTTGCGTTTTGCATGATAGGAGTCTCCGTTGTTTCGGTTATAGTAAATAAGGTGAGTGATGGTAAAAAAATTGTGAATTGATATCTGTTTATGCTTATGAATATAGACGTAAAGAGAATACAGACAAGAATGCTCTGAAGTAGAGATCCGTCACGGCTCATAGTCAATCCCTGCCGCTGCTGCCTGTGATTCCTGCTTTTCGTGGGGGATATGGTATTCCTTATCCCCACGGATCAGGTAGCTGTCAAACGGCAAATTATTAGCGGAGGAAACGGCGTGTTATTTTCGACGATTTCTCCGCTCAACGGCATTTTATTTTCGGTGACGGCACAATCTTGGCGTAAGAAACGGC
>NZ_JBQHVU010000054.1:0-1984 GCF_052064335.1 Candidatus Weimeria sp. HCP3S3_B5
CCGACCGGCAATGAGGCGACAGCTATCAGCGGCCTAAAAGCCGGGTTTAAGTCACTCTTTATTGAATTTTCAAGGTGCTACGCGGTATTTTATACTGCGAAGTTTGAGTCATTAAGAATCAATTCACTGTGGTCGTCTAAATAGTCATGGCAGTTATAATTTGGTGCAAGACATTTCCTACATGCCTCACAATCGTTTTTTCTCCCAGCAGCAAACTCCATCCACAAATGATGAAGTTTTTGTCCATTCCAGATTTCTTTCATACTCTCGTAGTTTAAATCCCCTATTACCAACCTTCTTTTCCAGTCTGGACAGCAGACAGTGACTATCCCATCTGGATTGATCACAGCAGAGTAAAAAGGAAGAGGGCAAATCTGTATGTTTCTTACCTCCTGCCCATAGAGTCCACCATGATCATCTATATCATACCTATCATTCAGTTCATCAAAATCAGACCAAATAGGAATCACCTTTTCTATAAATATCTTATCGCAGATATTATCAAATCTATTAAAAAAATCCTGTTTGCTCTTTTCGTCAGGAAGCGCAATGTCTACAGTCTTAATATATATCTCACACCTTCCCTGACATTTTTCATACAGATCTCGTATATTTTCTGTAAATTTCTCCATATCAATATCCACACCTGCAGTCTCCTTATATCCCTTCTCCGTAGGTGCTTCCACTGAAATCCTTATACGATCTAACCCGCTTGCAGCCAACTCATCATTTAACTCAGGAGTCAGTCTGCTACCATTCGTTACAGTCTCAATCCAGTCGCAAACTCCTTTGCTTTTCGCATAACGAACCATATCTGTAAAATGAGTATTTAATAGTGGCTCTCCTTGTCCCGCAAGGCGAATCATCTTCAAACGTTCGGGAAAATCGCTCAAATCATCTATAATCTTTTTGTATAGTTCAAATGGCATAGTCTGTTTTTCATAAGATTGCTTTTCTCCTGTAGACATAGCACAGAAACGGCATTTGAAGTTACAGACATTGCTCGGATCAATAAAAAGCATATACGGAGTAGAAAGTGGAATCTCCTGATAGAGGTTGTGCCTTTTATTGTTTACTGTTGATACGTTCTTTGCCATGATATGATTTCCTTCATGAATAGCCTGATTTTTCTTTCCTCAACGCTAATTTTCATCTACACATTTCTTTCAACTCTAATAAAATATCACCTTACCATAAGCGGGTCATACAGAATAATCACCTTACTTTCATACCCCATGTCCTTTATCTGCCTGATGACATCCTTAGGTATACGTTTCTCCTCACCGTAGTCCTTCTCGACGTGCTCAACATAGTGGCCTATAAGTTCCGCTCTCCTGGAATCATCACCAACAAAAGCTATTATGCATTTTAATTTGCACTAATATTTGACAATTGTCATAAAGAGAACTATATTAGTCCTCATAAAAATATTGTCTGGCAAATCCTACATGATTGTGCTTTTCCTTAATACAACCATCTTTATCCCTGTATATAAGGGTTCGTGATTGTATCGGTCTACGAAAAACTACCGTGTCCACTCCTATGGTCACCTCATCTCCGATGTTCTCATTTCCTATAATAGTAGCTCCAGCTGAACAAAAAAGAAATTTCCCGATCGATCCGACAGGTTTGCCATCATTGTCTACTTGGGTATTTACAGTCACATTCTGAAGAAAAAAAGCGTATTCACCATATGCCGCATTTCCTAGCACAGTGCCTACTGGATGCTCTACCAAAAATACTTTTGGGAGGTTTGCTTTATACGATATCCATACAGAGTTTAAAGCTTTATTAAGCCCTATGATCTTTCTACAAATATCTTCGTATTCAGGCCGTTCCATCCAAATGCTATTGGCTAAATAGTATAAAAAAATGGCTCTTCATCAGTTTGTGTGGGTAGCTAAAACGCTGTAACCCTTGTAAATATTGAAAAAGCATACATTTTCCTGTACAATTTTTTCGCCAAAAAAAATCTATAGTACAG
>NZ_JBQHVU010000056.1:0-1890 GCF_052064335.1 Candidatus Weimeria sp. HCP3S3_B5
TCTTTCATAAATCCCAACAATGAGAACAAAAACGGAATAACAGCAAGTAAAGCGAAGGAAAGATCCTCCGCTTTACTTGTGATGCATTCAGTTCTTCTGTGAATAGTAACCCCGGATTTGCCACTACAACAATCAGTCAAGCAATGAGCTTGACGGAAAGAAATGGAGCATGTATCATGAGACATATATTCGGAAACGTTGAGATGCATCCCTTGGCAGACTGCTCAACAGAAATGGAGGATAATAATGAGGAGCAAAGAAAAAACATCTAAAGCAGGAAAGACGCTCATTGGCCTGATCATAGCTATAGCGATATTGTTCTTTGCATTTGCAGCGTTCAATATGAGCAAAACCAGCAGCATAAGCAATAAGAACGAAATCACAAGCGTCACTTTGAGAAATGACCTGGTGCAGATGGATGAGATCACACCTTATGAATCTGATTACTCCGGAATGGCAACGATCACCAACAGTCGTGAGCTCTGGGGACACAAGATTCCATTAACAACTCATGAGATTGATGTGATCTATGAAGGCCGTATAAAAGTAAACTACGATCTGTCAGAGCTTGCAGAAAGTGCAACAGCAAATTCTGTAACCAAAACGATAACTCTCAAATTTCCAAAAACACCAGATACCGACAATATCATAGATAGAATTGAAACAAAGGACCATAATAACATCCTTAACCAGATCAAGTCCAACGAGGTGCCCGATCAGATCAAATCTGAGCAGAAAAAACAGCTCAAACAAGCCGCTGACCAGGGACTCTATGACAAGGCAGAGGAGCATACAGTTGAAATCGTAACCGAGTTTCTCAAGAAATATGGGGACAAGTATGATGGATATACGGTGAAGGCGGCATCTCAATAAAATTGCTCTGGCATGTTATAATCAGTTCATACAAAGGAGGTGCCGCTAATGGATGCTTCAGCACAGGTTGATATGCTTGCCAATAGGCTTGTTAATGATGATCTCACCTCGGTCATCAAATCCATGAGCTTTCTCATAAATGAAAAATAAAATAAAGAAGCCCGGGGACCTCTGTTTCTGGTGTTGTACTTTGGTGCTTCCATGATTCTCTACTTGTCTACCAATTTAATCACTCTTTCTGGTCCTCCTTATAGTATGATCATCCCCTTGGTCCTATGAACCTGTCACCATTGAGATGCATCATATGATCCGGCTTGTCGGCTATCCAGACCTCTGTCTCCCATGCCAGGTCTGAATAGAATTTTTTAAAGGTGGCATCATCAGGAAAAGCTGTCACATATATCTTGCCGGCGGAGACATTCTGAGTCATATCGGATATCTCAATCAATCTCTGCGGACTTATCGGGCCTGTACTTGTGACCGCTTCTATGAAATACAGCCATTCTTTGTCCTCCCTGTACAGAACCACATCAGGCATCTTATCGTGAAGCGTGATCTCAAATCCAAGTTTCTCAAGCCTGTCCTTATCCTTGACCAGGTCCTTCTTCGTAGTATCTCCGACATACAGGCATACACATCCTGGCGCAAATCTCGGTGCAAACTGCTCTATGATATTCTTCTGCAGCTCATTATGCTTTCCGGGACTGAAGGAATAGTCCTGACTATTGATATGTACAGGCATCAACTTCATTTTCTTCTTGCTCGCATACTTATCTACAAGTTTCTCATGATAGGCATGATATCTCTGTAGAGTCATCAGCCATTCCGATGCGCCATATGCTCTGATCACATCAAGTGCCTCATTCGTGATACGATACCTGTAGTTAGGACTGTTGGTAGCCTTTACATCCTAAATTCCCGGTGTCTCCACACTAGGCTTTGCGTATAACGGTGCAACATCCATCGCTGTATACAGATCCTCCTGCTTTTTCAGGACTTCGCCCTGAATTGGTGTTT
>NZ_JBQHVU010000057.1:0-1881 GCF_052064335.1 Candidatus Weimeria sp. HCP3S3_B5
GAATCTTTTCTGACGCGTCTTTCTACACGGTTCAGAAAGGATTCATCAAGCCATTCCATGGATTCAGGCTTTCTGATATTTTCTCTGGTCTTCTCATAACGGTCGAGAGGAGTGCAGCCTATCCCGGAATGCATCGTGGTATTGTAGGCCCTGATGTATTCGGTAAACATGATGTTAAGCTCTGCCAGGGAATGGACCTTTGTAAAGTCCTGTGCGTAGACCCAGCGCTCTTTGGTCGTTCTCCAGAACCTTTCTATCTTGGCTTTGCTGGCACCATCTCTGACTTTGGTATGCAGAAGGACAGTGCCGATACTTCCACAGATGAGGGCAAGCTGGGCATTGACATATGGTGAGCCGTTATCAGTGTAGAGCTTGTTCGGAATGCCATAGGTCGCCACAGCGTTCTTGAATACCTTCTGGAAGTTGTAGGCTGAATCGCTGTAGAAAAGTCCTGATCCGACTATCATCCTCGAATGGTCGTCGATTATGCAGACCGCATAGACACGGCGGGAAACACCATTCTCAGTGATGTGAGGGAAGTAGCATGTATCACACTGCCACATCTTTCCGAACGCATCCTCCTCGAAGGCTTTCCTGTCGCGGACGTTAGGATTCCTGGCACCCTTCAGGTCATTCTTTTTGATGAACCTTTGGACAGCTGAGACATTTACAGTGGCCGGGATAAAGCCGCCAGAGATAAGCTGATTGTAGATCTGGGTTGCATTGAGCCTCGGGAACTCTTTCTTCAGACGATAGATCTCCTCAATGGCTGCATCATTCAGGGCTCTGGTTGAGCCCTTGTCATCCCGGCTCCTGGGTGTAATGCTGTCAATGCCAAAGCGGCTGTAAAGAGAGACCCATTTTTCAACTGTCCTGTAGCTTATCTTTTTTACAGAACCATCCGGGAAAGTAAGCGGATCCTTTGTTATCCGCTTATAGTAGGCAGTCCTTGAGCTGTCGGTATAGAGATTGTGTATCACAGGCGCTATCAAGGCAAACCTGAACTGAGCCATCTCTGCTGCATCTGACATCTGTTTGTTGTTATCGATCATAGTGATCACCTCCGTCCTAGATAGTAAATCTAAACGGCGCTGGTTTGAATTCCCATGTTGTGTGGTCTGGGTCAGGTGAAATGAAATCCAGGCGGCCTCTGCTGGCAATTCGTCGGATTCTTATGTGACTGCATGAATGAGATGAAGGTGAGTTCCAGGAATCTGATGCTGAAATCGCAGAAGTGATCGAAGCCGAGGATGATGTTTATCATGTGCATTCCGTCGGATGAATCAGTCACGCCGAGCCATTCCTGTTTGTGACTCCTGAAAAGTTCTATCCAGCGGTAGAGCATTGAGACCGTGATCATAAACCGGGCACAGATGTCAGCGGTTTTCTGGTGATCGAAGTACTGGCAGAGGACATGGAGAACGAAAGTGAGGCTGTACTGGCCGTAAGGGATGAAAAGATCCGGGATCAGGGCATGTGTGTGGCCGCATGAAGAACACTTCACTCTTGTGATCGTCACTTGTTCCTGATGTGGCTTTCCACCTTCAAAGTCGATTATCCACCTCTGGTAATGGCCGTGAACGAGGCATTTACCATGTGCTCCGCATGAGGGGCAGATCTCTCTGGTCAGGTCTTTTGTTTTCTGGCTGAGAGACTGAGCCGATGTTTTTGCAGATTTGTTAAGAATAAGCTTGCAATCCAAGAGGTTCTTTCGTATCATAGTAATGTACTTATGTACACGATAAAGGCATGACTGCTTTCAAACAGGGAACAATTAGGACACAGATCCTGCAAAACCTGTCTGCAGCTCCTTTATTGCTGGTGAGAGAAAGAACGTCTTTTGCGGAAGGGTGGTTCTTTCTCTCTTTTTTTGTTTTTATG
>NZ_JBQHVU010000058.1:0-1756 GCF_052064335.1 Candidatus Weimeria sp. HCP3S3_B5
TAGTATGCCAGGCCCTCACTATAAGAATAACAGGAAATTAGAAAAATCGAAAGGCCAGAAGCTGTGTTTCATAACCACTTTGATGCCTTTCGAAGAAAGGCACATGTATAAACATGAAGGAACCCCGGATCTGGATGTAAGTCCACTTATGGATACAAAAAGTATTGTGGATGGTGATGGAAACGTAATAGGGCAGATAGGCATACAGTTAATAGATGAAGGGTATAAACTTCCTGAGAAGCCAGAAACCTCAGATTTAATGGCTTTATATAATCAGGTATCGCTTGGAAACGACTTCCATTTTGATGTGCATGACAGCTATATTGAAGTCAGAAATGACACGACAGAGATAGTCGGTACGACTGATGTTTATATATCACCAGCTATCAATAGTGATACGGAGGAACACGACTATGGCATTCTTGCATATAAAAGGGGTGATTCATGCTATCTTGGAATAATATTACTTCGTGATGCGGTCACGGCAGAACAGTGGAAAGATGTTGCTAGGCATGTGACACTTGCATAACATGATATTCTATTACCTCATCAGCTGACGGAATCGACGGAGCCGCCCCATTTCTTGTGACTGCAAGCGCAGATGCTCTTGATGCGATATCGAGAGTATCCTTGATATGCCTGCCCTGTGATATTGCTGCTACAAAGTACCCTGTGAACGTGTCTCCCGCAGCCGTCGTATCAACTGCATCCACCTTATAAGCCTTCTGCCTTACCTTGTGAGTGCCGTCGCTATAGATGGGTCCGTCCTCTCCAAGTGTAAGCACTACTTCTGCCTTAGGAAACTTTTGGTTCATGCTGTCAAGTATTGCATAAGGATCCCTCTCTCCTGATATCTGAAACCCTTCAACCTCATTCAGGATGAACATGGAAATCTTTCCCAGGTCAAGACTCAGTAGCTCATCGTCTATCGGTGATGGATTGAGGATGATTCCCATTCCCTTCTCATATGCCCTGTCTATGATGTATCCGAGGCAACTGATTTCGTTCTGCAGTAGCAGGATGTCTCCTCTGTCAAAATCTGCCAGCACCTCATCAATGAACTTCTCATCTATCTTCTGGTTCGCCCCGCCATATGCTATGATGGAATTCTGTCCGCACTGGTCGACCTGGATTATAGTATGACCGGTCTTCTCTCCTATAGTCCTGATATACGAAGTGTCAACGCCGCTGGCTCCGCACATAGTGACAAGCTGTTCTCCATCAGCCCCGATCATCCCAGCATGATATACCTTGGCTCCTGCGCGTGCTATGGCAATCGACTGGTTCAGACCCTTGCCGCCACAGTATTCGTGCATATAAAGAGCACGGACTGTCTCACCCGGAGTCACGATACTATTCACCCTGTACACATAGTCAATATTCAGCGAACCGAAATTCAGGATCTTCATCAGTGCAGCCTCCTTGTGTTTTTAGTACCACTGCTATTTTACCACATATCAGGATTTGCTGCTTGTTGACGTGATATACTATATTTGTAACAGAGATGACTAAGGATTATAATAAAGACAAAGAAATAATCGATATGTCATCAAAGTATGAACCCGAGTTCAAACACAAGATCGTAAAACTCCATTTGGAGGAAGGACAATCACTACGTAGTATTGCAACTGAATACGGAATCTCAAAAGCATCAATTACAAACTGGTGTAATGAGTTCAACGAAGAATGCGAAGCCCAAAGCAAAAACGCCCCTGATACAAAGACTGAGGCCGATTATATGAAGGAGAATAGACGT
>NZ_JBQHVU010000059.1:0-1650 GCF_052064335.1 Candidatus Weimeria sp. HCP3S3_B5
GGGGGTGCGGACGTTTTTCTGGACCTCCTATGATGCAATCAATCCGAGTTGCTTACGATATTGAGTCGGACTAACTCCACCAAGTGATACTTTAATACGTTCTTCTGAATACCAATGTATATAGTCATCCAGAGTCTTGATGAATTCATCAATCGTTACATCCTGCCAGGAATGACCATAAAACATCTCATTCTTAAGACAGCCGAAAAAACCTTCACACGCCGAGTTATCTGGAGAGCATCCCTTCTTTGACATAGACCGTGTAAGACCGGCAGCTTCCATACGTTCAATCCAGCCTGGCCAGCGGTAATGACATCCTCTGTCGGAATGCACAATAGGATGCTCATCTGCCTTTAAGGTCGTTACTGCCATATCCAGCATTTCATTGACAAGATCAGCGTTTGGCGATGTTCCAATCGTCCATGCGACTGGAAGTCCGTCAAAACAATCTATAATTGGAGAGAGATATACTTTACCTGCTGGAATAGCGAACTCTGTGATATCCGTCAGCCACTTCTTGTTTGGTGCATCAGCATGAAAATTACGCTGAATTACGTTTGGAACGGCTGGAGTAATCTCGCCTTTGTAAGAGTTATATTTCCTTTTCTTAACACTTTTAACAATGAGTCCTTCCTTCTTCATAAGACGGCGTACAACCTTTTCAGAAATAGTTACAGACTCATTCTTTAGAACAGCATGAATTCTTCTGTAGCCATATCTGTTTGAAGATTCATCAAAGGCCTGTTTTATCTTTCCACGGACTTCGGCATACTTGTCAGGAGCAGACATAGCGACTTCCTGATAGAAGTAACTGCTCTTTGACATATGCAGAACACCTAGAAGAAGTTTAAGGCCGTATTGGCTTCTGAGGGCGTCAATCACGATCGCTTTTTCGTGGTTCGTCAGGCTGCTGAGACTGACGCCCTGGTCTTTTTTTATTACTTCAGCTGCTTTCTCAATGACGTCCTTTTCAACACGAAGACGAAAGACTTCATCTTCAAGCTCTTTTGCCTGCTTTTTAAGGCTGTCAATCGTTGCCTGAAGCTCTTCAACGGTATCAGGAGTTAATGATGTATCTTTTTTTCTCTTTGGCACGGACGACACGCTTCCTTTTCCAAGCAGTTTTCTTGCCCAGAGATAGACGGATTCTCGTCTTACGTTATACTGTGAAGCAATCTCATCCACGGTTTTATCTCGTTGGCATAATTCAAGCACTGCCGATTCTTTCTTTTCTTTCGTTAAGTATACCAAAGGCCGTGCAGAATAACAACGTGACTTCTCTTCAGGGTGACGCTCTTTGATCCATTGTTTCAGCAATGTTCTGCTTGGATATCCTAAAGCTCGCAATGTTCTTGAAGCACATTTACCATGCTCCATATAGTACCTCACAGCAGTGTCCTGCTGAGCCTTACTGTATTTCTCTGGGCGGAATCTCTTTTTCTTAAGATCATTGTTGTTGAGATACTCTTTGTACCAGCTCACTAATGAGTGCCGATTCGGATAGCCAAGCTCACGGATAACAGCAGCTGCATTTTGGTCATATTGGATGTAAAGCTGTACTGCCTTCATCCTATCCTCGTAAGAATACATGTTTGCGCAGACCTCCTTCTGGTTCCTGATTCAGGTCCAGGTTTTTGTCCGCACCCCCTT
>NZ_JBQHVU010000060.1:0-1592 GCF_052064335.1 Candidatus Weimeria sp. HCP3S3_B5
GGCTCTTCATCAGTTTGTGTGGGTAGCTAAAACGCTGTAACCCTTGTAAATATTGAAAAAGCATACATTTTCCTGTACAATTTTTTCGCCAAAAAAAATCTATAGTACAGAGAGGTAAATGTATGCTCACCAAAAAGATACTCAAAGCTGTTCTTAATGTCAAGCATACCGCCATCGATGATATGAAAATCTTACCTGATGGCTCGTTTGCGATTATGGTCCATCCCACTAAGGGAGAACAGTGCCGATGTGGCATTTGCGGGAGAAAGTCTCCCTGCTACGACAAAGGTCGCAGACAACGATCATGGCGTACCTGCGATTGGAATACAAACAAGGTGTATATCGTAGCGGATGAACCTCGTGTGGACTGCCCCGAGCATGGAGTGGTGACAGCTGCTGTTCCGTGGGCGATGCATAATTCACGCTTTACTAAAGAGTTCGAGGAGCTTGCCACATGGCTTGCTATGAACTGTTCCAAAACAGCCGTTGCGTCCCTGCTGAGAATATCATGGAACACAATAGGACCGATCATCAGCAGGATGAAAAATAAACTTGATCCCGACCCATCCAAAAGGTTTGTCGGACTCGTCAACATCGGCGTGGATGAGACCAGCTACAAGAAGGGACACAAGTACATCACCGTTGTAATAAACCACGATACCGGCAAGGTTATCTGGGCTCATGAAGGACACGGGAAAACTATATTCACCAAGTTCTTCAAACTTCTTACAAAGAAGCAGCTCGCCTCGATAAAGCTTGTATCCGGTGATGGAGCCAAATGGATACAGGAATGTATGGACGAGTTCTGTCCTCAGGCTGAGCGGTGTATAGATCCCTTCCATGTCGTTCAATGGGCTACAGAGGCTCTCGATGAAGTACGCCGTGAAGCATGGCGCGAAGCCCAGAAGAAAGCAAAGGCAGAACCCAAGCGGAAGCCCGGTCGTCCTACTAAGGATACCCCTAAGAAAGACACTACCGCTAAGGATCTAAAGGGCTCACGGTATGCTCTCGGCAAGGCTCCAGAGCATCTCACTGAAAAACAGGAAGCGCAACTTGCTTTCATAGCCGTATCGGATAAGCGTTTGTACCGGGCTTATCTGCTTAAAGAAAAGCTACGACTCGTTTTCCAATGCAAGGATGTAGAAACCGCCAAAACCGAACTGGACGGATGGATCAAATGGGCACAGCATTGTCGGATTAAAGTATTTGTAGAACTTCAGCGAAAGATCAGGCGTCACTACGATGCCATACTTGCAACTATGGAATACCATCTGACAAATGCAGTCGTTGAAGCTACCAATCGCAAGATTAAGTTGTCAATCTACATGGCTTACGGCTTCAGGAACATAGATAACATGCTCGATATGATCATGCTTAGGTGTTCCGACATAGAAGTTCGTCTGCCTTGGGAGCATAATCTTGTTCTGCCTGTTGAAGCGTAGCTGATTGCCTCCCCTGTATCAAGGGCGCAAGCGCCGCTTCGCAGAAACCCTTGACACAGGGCATCCAACCAGCTAGTTGGCAGTCAAGCAGAACAAGGATAGGGTGTGTAGCCGAGGCTACTACTTACCCACACAAACTGATGAAGCCTC
>NZ_JBQHVU010000061.1:0-1582 GCF_052064335.1 Candidatus Weimeria sp. HCP3S3_B5
CTCAAACTTCGCACTTTAAAAAGTGCCTTTGTACCTTGAAAAATCAATAAAAAGTGGCAATTAAAAAGGCAGAATCGCCTTATATCTGGTATAATAGTTTCGACCAAAAAACCAAGTACCGAAAGGATTCTGCCATGAATATTATACCACAGAATGACTATGACGCATCAGAAATTTTAAGCACCATTTCACGTTTCTTCAAACAGTTCGATATCGTAAAGAAGCTGAAACAGTCCAACTGCAAAAAGGCCAAAGGCATATCGGCTGTTGAAGTCCTGAAATATCTTTTTACGCTTGTTTTCAAAGGGCGGTCGATGTATATGGATCAAAGGCTTTCTTCATCAGAGGCCGGATTCAGTGATGACACAGCTTACCGTCTGCTTAATGATGGCAGGATAAACTGGAATCATCTGATCTCATCTACCGCCGCTGATATTGCAAATCAGGTGATACTTCCCGCGGATTCAGATGACAGGGTAAAAGCTTTTGTGGTAGATGATTCTGTTATATCAAGGAACAGGTCAAAGAATGTAGAGCTTCTTACCAAGGTTTTTGACCATGCCCATCATATATTCCTCAATGGATTCAGAATGCTGACCATCGGATGGACGGATGGCGAATCATTTCTCCCCCTAGCTGCTTCTCTGTTATCTTCAGAAAATCCTGATACGCGCATCAAAGAAGCCAGGCCATTTAATAAACGATCCAATGCTTACAAGCGTCGTGAGCTGTCAATGACAAAGGGGACTGATGCGATGATCACTCTGCTGAAGACAGCAAAAGCTTCTGGTATTCCTGCCGACTATGTTCTTTTTGACAGCTGGTTCACATCTCCAAAAACTATCTTTGCCATAAAAAATCTCGGTTATGATGTCATCGGCATGGTGAAGAAATCTCCTAAGATGACCTTCGAATATGATGGACAGATGATGCCTCTCACAGAAATCTACAAGAAGAACAAGAAACGCCGTGGACGTTCAAAATATCTTCTGTCTGTAACCGTCAACTTCGTAAAGGACGGGGAGAAAATACCTGCCAGAGTTGTCTATGTTCGTAACAGGTCAAACAGGAGAGAATATCTCTGCCTGATATCCACTAATACCGATATTGATGAAAACGAGATAATCCGCATTTATGGGAAACGCTGGAAAATTGAAGTTTTCTTCAAGATCTGCAAAAGCTATCTCAATCTTGTATCCCCGTCCGAATGTCGTGCAATCTCATATGATGCCATGACAGCCCATATGTCGATAGTCTTCATGCGGTATATGATGCTGGCCGTTGAGCAGCGGAAATCCAAAGATCAGAGGACTCTCGGAGAACTGTTCCTGTACTTTGTAGACGAGATAGCGGATATTTCCTTTGCAGAGGCATTAAGCCTTCTAACGAAGCTGTTTAGAGAAGAAATGAAGGATTATTTTGATCTCGACGAAGCAGAAATCGACAGGATGATAGATAAATTCATTACAGCACTCCGACCGGCAATGAGGCGACAGCTATCAGCGGCCTAAAAGCCGGGTTTAAGTCACTCTTTATTGAATTTTCAAGGTGCTACGCGGTATTTTATACTGCGAAGTTTGAG
>NZ_JBQHVU010000062.1:0-1541 GCF_052064335.1 Candidatus Weimeria sp. HCP3S3_B5
TATTCAGAAGAACGTATTAAAGTATCACTTGGTGGAGTTAGTCCGACTCAATATCGTAAGCAACTCGGATTGATTGCATCATAGGAGGTCCAGAAAAACGTCCGCACCCCCAAAGTTCTTAAATAATTATGTACACTTTTCATCGTCTTTAGGCTCAGATATCATGTTTTTTAAGCGGTATGATTTGCCTGCTATCTTAACCACATGCGAATGATGTAGAATCCGATTCAGTATTGCGTCTGCGACTACAGCATCATAGAATACACTATCCCAATCTCCAAAACCGATATTGGTTGTCAGAATCGTGCTTTTTTTCTCATAGCGCATATCTATCAGCTGGAAGAAAAGGTTTGAATCCTCTTTGTCTATTGGAAGATACCCGATCTCATCAATTATCAGCAGCTTGTAGCGGTTGAAGTGCTTAAGCCTTTGCTCCAGGCGGTTTTCAAGCTTCGCTTTCTTTAACTGCTGAAGGAGATTGTGACACTTTATGAAGTATGTTATGTTATGATGCTTTGCAGCCTCAATACCTATTGCCGTTGCAAGATGTGTTTTGCCAACTCCACTGTTCCCAAGAAATACTATGTTTTCTGCGTGTTCCATGAATCCCAGACTGCAGAATTCCTGCATCTGTTTTTCACTTACTGTCGGCTGAAAATCAAAATCAAAATCATTCAGTGTCTTCACAAAAGGGAATGCAGCAGCTTTTATTGTGTTGTTTGAAGATGAACTCTCTTTGAAATCCACCTCATAGTTACTGAGTTTCAGGAGACCCTCAGAGAATGAAAGATTCTCCGAGCTGACTCTGTCTGCAACCTCCTGCAAATGAAGTGCCATCTGCCCGAGGCGAAGCGTCTCAAGGTTCTTTGATACCTGCTGATATACACTGTTACTCATATGCTTCTCCAAGCGCCCTGAGGTTCTCTCTGGCTCGTTCCTCAAGGTTCTCTTCAGAGAAGGAATGAGTCTGCCTCGCAAGGCTTATGTAATCTTTGCCTGTATAGTTTATCTTTTTATCTGATACGGCGTGCAGGGCTATGAGCTTTGTGTTACAATACACATGGATATAGTCATCATAGACCTGCAGAGTGACCTTCTGACCTATGTATTCTGGCGGTACAGAGTACTGGTTTCCCTTATAGCGGAACAGACTGGATCGGTCCACTGTAGCTTTATGATCGATAAGCTGATAAGGATTCCTTATTGTGTCAGGCGGAAGCTGATGCAGGGAGTCCTTTTCAGTTTTCAGATACATGACCGGGATCCGGCCTGTCCCAGGATGGACCTTACCGTTCTCGCGGTCATTGATCTTTTGCAAAAGTTCTACAAATCCCATGTAGCTCAGTTTTCCGTTGTAAGCCCGTAATTCGTCAAGCACGCGCATAGGCGATTCGACCTTACCTTTTGTCTTAGGTGTAGCCGCCACACAGGGCTGAACTTTGAATCCATAATCATCGGCGAACTGCTTAAAACGTATATTGATCTTCCCTTCAGAACCTTTTGTTCTAGGTGAATCCATTACAGTTTTCATGTTGTCTGTG
>NZ_JBQHVU010000063.1:0-1152 GCF_052064335.1 Candidatus Weimeria sp. HCP3S3_B5
ATCTTGGCGTAAGAAACGGCACGCTGTTCGCAGGCTTATTCCATAGCATAAGATGACCTTATGATATGAAATAAGGCTGTGAATGATCACAGCCTCTGGTACCTTTAAAACTAAATATTCTGAATGAATCATCATCCAAGCTGCTGACTATCGGTAGCAGCAAGAATGACTTCTGTGTCGATGACTTTCTTTTCTGTCTGAGCTCCAAGCATAAGGGCTGAATTCATTATGTTATCCAGGATTCGTGGATTTCCATGGCCCTGTCCTATCACAGCACTCAGTGCGGATTCTTCTATGATCGTTTTTGATCCGCCGGCGCTTTCAATTTTGTGCAGGAGATATTGAGCGGATTCCTCATCAGTTAATCCCTCATAGTTGTAATGAACAGTTATTCTCTGACGAAGTGCTTCATTTACAGGTTTTCTGAGTAAGCTGTTCAAATGAGGTTCACCACAGAGAATAAGGGTGAAGCAGTTGATAGAGTCATAGCCGTAGTTCATAAGCATCTTGATATCGTTGAATATTCCCTGCGAGAGGTACTGTGCTTCATCTATGGCTAGAAGCAGGGGCTGACGTTTCTCATGATACAGGTAGTAGATCTGTTCCTGAATGGATTTGAACATGCCTGTTTTGCCGCCTCTGTCACTGACACCAAGGATCGAACAGAGTTCTTTATAGAAATCAGAGACACTGACAGTCGACAGGCATAGGTATTCCATGTGGTTAAGATTTGGATTCAGGCTTTTCGCAAAGCACCTCAGACAATAGGATTTTCCCATGCCAGGAGAAGCAGTGAAGAGACCGATGCCTCTGGTATCCTTGAGATATTCGAGGCGGCTGGTCATCTCTTTGAAGTCGTGGCTTATAAAGCAGTCCTTCTCTTTGATCTGCTGCTTGTCAAACGGATTAAATGCGAGACCGTAATAATCGTTATACATCGCTGTCTCCTTTCAGTTTTGAGTAATCTATGGCAGGCAGGTTATTTCGTTTTGTATGACAGTTGGCATTCCTGTCAGTCTTTCTGATCGGGAAATGCTCTCCGTCATACAGTATGAAGGCATGATCCAGATCATCAGGAAGGTATCGTATCTCTACTTTTTGAGATATGAACTGCATCGGGACATCAAACGAGACTTTGTCTATCGATACAGT
>NZ_JBQHVU010000064.1:0-1107 GCF_052064335.1 Candidatus Weimeria sp. HCP3S3_B5
GGAAAGGCAAAACCTAATATCGCTTATGTGGAAAACATTGAACAGGTACTTGGAATCAACATAAAGTCAGAGTACAAACCTAAGAATAAAAAAACATTATCACTAAAAGTATTTGTTCTGATTCTGATAACAGCAGTAATATCCAACAGCCTGTGTCTTATTTTTTACTTCAACTCAAGGCTTGACAGAATAAAGGCATATTATGAAAAAAAACTCGAGGAGGCAAGCAATACTTCGTATAGCCATCTTGACTTCTCGTTCATCGATGCATCCGGCAAGGAACATTCTTTGACTACAAATATAAAATTAGGAGATGGATGGAAAGTACAGGATGCTGATGGTTCTGATCCTACTCCTCTCTTCGACACAAGAAATATAATAGATTCAGATGGAAATATTGTCGGATACATAGGCATCCAGCTATTACCAGACAATGACTATAAGCTCCCGTCCAAACCGGAAACCGCAGATCTTATGGAGTTATATAATCAGGTAGCTCTCGGCAATGACTATAATTTTGATGTAAGAAACAGTTATGCAGAAATAAAGAACGACGCTTCCGTTATAATCGGTGAGACAGATGTATATGTATCAGGAAGTATCAATAACGATATAGAAAGATATGATTATGGAATTCTGGCATATAAAAGATATGAGGAGTGCTTCCTTGGTGTCATCCTTTTCAGAGAAAAGGTAGGAGTGCACCAGAAAGATGAAATTGCGCAGTCCATTTTCCTGTCCTAATACTCTTTTTCTATATCGCCGCTGATACCATACTCATCCCTGAATTTCTGAAGGTCTGAGTCACTGCGTATCAGCATCACCTCATCAAAGCGACCTGTCTCCAGATCCCTGAATCCGGCCACCTGCTCACCATTACATATACTGCAATGGATCACCGGCTTCTGTCTATCAGGATCATAAAATTTCTTCTCCGTCTTTTTCTTAAAAAGTCCCATTTATTGTCCCTCAGATCAGTGTAACAAGCAGCACCGCCGCCATACTTATGGCCTCCGTGATCAGCGGAACCATTGCAGCATAAAATGCCTTCATCTCTTCCATACGATAATAAAGCACATACAGGATCATACTGACCACGACCGCAGC
>NZ_JBQHVU010000065.1:0-965 GCF_052064335.1 Candidatus Weimeria sp. HCP3S3_B5
AATTTCCGGTGTCGATGCGTCTGTGGGGAACACCCGTTATACATCCCGAACACGATGGTTAAGACACAGACGGCCGATGGTACTATGCTGGTAACGGCATGGAAGAGCAGGCGGATGCCGGAATTAAATGGGCTTATAGCTCAGCTGGTTAGAGCGCACGCCTGATAAGCGTGAGGTCGGTGGTTCGAGTCCACTTAAGCCCACTGCCAGACCTGAATCAAACAGCTGGCTTAAGAATTATATATATGCCTTTGGGGGCGTAGCTCAGTTGGGAGAGCACCTGCCTTGCAAGCAGGGGGTCAAGGGTTCGAATCCCTTCGTCTCCACTGTCACAGAATGTGACAGCATCCGTTATAAGCGGATATGCAGGTACCTTGAAAACTTCATACAGAATCTTAATTTAGATAACCACTCTATGAGCTGAGTTCATTCGCGCCTGCTGTGCAGGCTGCTCATGAGAGCTATCGCTCAATCATCAGTCTGAAGTTGCTTCTTATGGAAGCAAGCTTTTTGGCGAAGTGATTCAGTCTGATGACTCAGCTCATAGAGAATCAAATATCTAATGCAATGTTTAGTATTTCTATTAAGAAATGCAAAGACATCCGAGAAAAACCAAAGAGGTCTTCCAGATGAAAATCTGGAAAGAACACAAATGCTTTTTAAGCAAGAGGCGCTATCGCTAGCGCCAGAGAATCAGAAATGATCAAGCACAAAAGAGCGCAGGGTGGATGCCTTGGCACCAAGAGCCGAAGAAAGACGTGATAAGCTGCGAAAAGCTGCGGTAAGCTGCAAATAAGCCATGACCCGCAGATATCTGAATGGGGAAACCCGGCATGAGAGATCATGTCATCCGTATGTGAATCCATAGCATGCGGAAGGGAACCCGGTGAACTGAAACATCTAAGTAGCCGGAGGAAGAGAAAGAAACATCGATTCCGGGAGTAGCGGCGAGCGAAACCGGAAGA
>NZ_JBQHVU010000066.1:0-964 GCF_052064335.1 Candidatus Weimeria sp. HCP3S3_B5
TTGTAAGATACCGTTTCAAGCTCACCAACATGATAACAGGTGAAAAGAACCGTGCCCACAACTGTCTTACTGTATCCAATCTCAAACTTGATGATGTCTTCAGCGATATTTTTGGTAAATCTTCACTCTCTATCACTGAATATATGCTGGCACATCCCGGGGAAAAATTTGATGTGACACCATTCGTAAATGGAAGATGTAAAACCCCTGTCGAAGAAATACAGGCTGCTGTAGATGGAGCAATATCAGACGGACAGGCTGCCAAATTAAGAGAATGTCTTGACCATATATCTCAGTTGGAAAAGCATAAGGAAAAAATAGAACAGGAGATCCTTAGCTTCACTGGCAAATACAAAGACTCTCTTGATCTGATAAGAACAGTCCCGGGATTTGATAAAAATCCCTTTACAGCAATCCAGATCCTTTCTGAGATAGGCGCTGATATGTCTGTCTTCCCCACAGATAAAAACCTTGTCTCGTGGGCTGGATGCTGTCCTCGAAATGATCGAAGTGCTTCGCATGTCAAATCCACAAGGATTTCCCGTTCTGGTTCTTATCTTAAACCAGTTCTGGTGCAAATTGCAAATGCAATTATCAGATCAAAAGATCATCCCGAGTTCAGAGACCGTTATAGACGTATAAAAGCTCATCGTGGACATAAGAAAGCCATCATTGCTATCTGTCGTATGCTCCTAACCGCTATCTGGCACATACTCACAGATAAAAAGCCATACACAGCAGACGGATTTACTATATCCACGCCTGTGAGAGAGAAAACAATCCTCACCAGATCACAGGCACTCTATCTGTTAAGGCAGAGGGGATATATCATCAAAGATGACGAACCTCAGACTGCCAGCTGATTGAGTCTTGATCCATATCCAATATTAAAAGGCTGTAAAAATACAGCTTGTTTACTATGCCCTTTTTTAGTTTTCCTTAAGCGCTACTTTGTTTCAAACTT
>NZ_JBQHVU010000067.1:0-925 GCF_052064335.1 Candidatus Weimeria sp. HCP3S3_B5
TGGTGCTAGAATATAAATAGTACAAGTTAAAGTGAGTTATTCCAAGGAATAAGACTATAATAGAGATAGTCCCAGGAGGAACTCACAATGGCTAGTAAACAACCTCAACACGACAAGGAGTTCAAACTCAATGCCGTAAAATATTTAGAAGAACATCCAGATCTGACATTAAGGCAGTGTGCAAAGAATCTTGGTATAGGTGCCAGTACACTGACTCACTGGAGACAGCAGTTCAGAACCAATGACGGGGATATACCTGTCAGAGGTTCTGGCAATTATGCATCTGATGACAAGAAGGAGATAGCCCGGCTCAAGCGGGAACTCCGTGATGCCAACGATGCGCTTGATGTCCTAAAAAAAGCAATAGGCATTCTGGGTCAAAACTGACAACCGCCATATACACGGAAGTGTCAGCAAAGGTGGAGGCGTCCAAAGCGTCCGGACGCCGCGTCTCCGTCTCCGGAATGCTTAAATACCTTGGTGTCTCACGCTCCGGCTATAACGCCTTCAGAAAGCATAAGCAGTCTGAAACTGAAAAGCGTATGCACAGGATCATGAAACTGATCAGACAGATCTACGATGACTCCTACCAGAACTACGGAGCTCCCAAAATAACACAGGAGCTCAGGAAGAAAGGAGAATGCATATCAGAACGTACCGTAGGTAAATACATGCGTATTATGGGAATCCGTGCCCAGTGGGTAAAGCACTGGATCGCCACAACCCGTAATTCTGACTTCAGCAGACAGCTTCATAACATCCTTGACGAACAGTTCAGCCCTTCGCGTCCAAATGCCGTGTGGTGCACTGATATCACGTATATCTGGACCTATGAGAGTGGATACATATATCTTACCAGCATCATGGATCTGTATTCTCGTAAGATCATCGCATGGACGCTCACACCCACGATGGAGGTCTCATG
>NZ_JBQHVU010000068.1:0-849 GCF_052064335.1 Candidatus Weimeria sp. HCP3S3_B5
GGGCATCCCAGTCAGCGAGCCACTGAGCGATCCCCTCAGCGATGGACGGCGGCAGGTGGGCTGTGCGGATACCGGCAGTGGTTTTGGGCGGCCCGATGTGCCACCGCCGCCCGCCGTCCGGGTCGGAGATGCGGGCGGCGGTGCGCTCGACGCGGATGGTGGTGGCGTCGTCGGAGATGTCGCAGCGCCGCAGTGCCCGCACCTCACCGGATCGCAGCGCCCCCCATGCGGTGATCGCGAGGATGACGCGCCACCGGTCGGGGACGGCGGCGAGGTAGGTGCGCAGCTCGGTGGGGCTGAGCGCGACTGAGCGGTGCGCCGGCGCAGGCTTCCCCGCCCCGCGGATGCGGCACGGATTGGTCGGGATCAGGCCATCCTCCACTGCATCGGAGAGGATGGAGCGCAGGAGCTGGTAGGCGTTGCCGTTCTGGGTGGCGGTGGCGGCGGGTAGTGCGTCGTACCATGCACGGACGGCCTCGGGGCTGATCTGACTCACGGCGATGCGTCCGAGGGTGGGGGCGATGACCTGCTGCACGAGGCGGCGGTACAGGGCGGCGGTGGAGTCGCGCAGCGGCTTGCGGGCACGGCGCTGACGTCGGGCGATGATGTCGGCGCAGTAGGCGGCGAGGTTGACGGCGGCGACCTCGGGGGCGCGGACGCTGGGAGCGATCCATGTGCCCCGGTCGATGGCGATCTCCTCATCGCGGAGCCATGCCTCGGCGTCGGAGCGCAGGAGGTAGGTGGAGGGTGCTCGGTGACGCTGCCCGTCGGGGCCGATATAGCTGGCCTGGTAGCGGTCTGAGGGGAGTCTGCGGAGGGTGCCGAATGCTCGGCGAGTGCGCGCCATGC
>NZ_JBQHVU010000069.1:0-772 GCF_052064335.1 Candidatus Weimeria sp. HCP3S3_B5
CCTCGGGTATAAGAAAGTCAAGCTGGTTATGGACCGTGGATACTACAGTGCTGATAACATCAACGGTTTGTATAAGCAGCACTATAAGTTCCTTGTCGGCGCCAACACAACGCTCTCTTATGCGAAAGCTTACATTAAGGAACTTGGCGACGATATTCGTAATTACGAGAACTACAGCGACCAGTACAAGGTCTACTATGCCAGCAAGACCATCGCATGGAACTATACACAGGACCGTCCTTACAAGGGCGATACCATTACGGCAGACCGCCGAATGTATCTGCATCTCTACTACAATCCGGAGAAGGCTGTAGAAGATGATCAGAAGCGCACTGCCTACTATGTACGGTTGGAAAACGAACTCCGTTCCGGAAAGCATAAGCCTGAGCACGAGAAGGACTATGCAAAATACTTCACGGTACACGAAACACCTGTCCGTGGTAAGAAGATCGTTCCAAACAACGAGGCTATGAGTAAAGCACGTCGACTGTATGGTTACTTTGTTCTGATCAGCAACGAGGTTAAGGATCCGGTAGAAGCCCTGCAGCTCTACCGAACCCGCGACGTTGTAGAGAAAGCGTTCGGCAATCTTAAGGAACGTCTGAACTGCCGGAGAACGCTGGTTTCTTCAGATGCAAGCCTGGAAGGAAAGCTGTTTGTAACCTTTGTTTCTTTGATATATCTGTCCTATATCAAGGACCGGATGCAGAAAAACGAACTTTTTTCAAAGTACACCCTCCAGGGACTCCTGGATGAACTGGATGTTATCGAA
>NZ_JBQHVU010000070.1:0-641 GCF_052064335.1 Candidatus Weimeria sp. HCP3S3_B5
AAATATCGCTGAAGACATCATCAAGTTTGAGATTGGATACAGTAAGACAGTTGTGGGCACGGTTCTTTTCACCTGTTATCATGTTGGTGAGCTTGAAACGGTATCTTACAAGGTCTCTTATTTCGCGGATGTCGGCAGGCGGTATAAAGGACGGCTTGATCATACTGCACATAAGATGAACCGGGCGTCTTTACGGTCAGTCTTGTTTCCTTTTTGAGGCTTGGTGTACTTGGGGTGGGCAAGTACAATGTTGCAGTTTTTTTCAAGAATGTTGAAGACCGGGATCCAATATTTGCCTGTAGATTCCATGCAGACATCCTTACAGCCATAGAAAGCAAGCCATTCGGCAAGTTCATTCAGTCCCTTTGTAAAGGATGAGAACCGCTTCTCATGGTAGTGTACGATGTTGTTGGCATCTGCTATGCCTATGCAGGCATAGATCCAGGTTTTGTGGACATCAAGCCCGCAGGCATTCTTTAGGTAGATTTTAAAAGACACTAAAAACACCTCCTGTTATTTTATAGTTGGGAGACTGGCAGTGACTGGCCATCTGGCAAAATCGAGTCGACTTTGGAAGAGATAAGTTTACGGGCTACGGGCTCTCGCCATTGCTCCAGACATTGATGCCTTAACAGATGACC
>NZ_JBQHVU010000071.1:0-612 GCF_052064335.1 Candidatus Weimeria sp. HCP3S3_B5
CTCAGGGAAACCATTTGGAGATGGAGAGCATATAGTATATGTGAACTGCGAAATAAGGGATGACGGAACAGAGCTCGGAAAACTGATCCATGATTTCTTCTGTGAGGATCCTGGTGATATGAACTATACCGTACTGGCAGACCGAGTGAGATATTTCAAGGAAGACACGAAGGGAGTGAGAACTATGTGTAAGGTAATAGAAGAGATGCGTAAGGAAGTATGGAATGAGGCTTGGAATGAAGCATGGGGTAAAGCCTCAAGTGAGGCAGAGCTAAAGACAAAAGAAGCTAGTGTAAGAAGAATGTACCTGAAGGGGTTTCCAGCGGATCAGATAGCATATATTATAGATCTGCCTGTAGATGAAGTGAAGAATATTATCAGTTCAGAAAGTTAATAGCGCAGGTATGAGAGCTCAGGGTATAGGGAGCAGGTTTTAGGGCTTAGTTTGGATTTAGATATCCCTAGACCCTAGGCCCTAATCCCTGGCCCCTTCCTTACTTCAAGGAAGATACGAAGGGAGTGAGAACTATGTGTAAGGTAATCGAAGAAATGCGTAAGGAAGTATGGAATGAAGCTTCTAGTGTGGCAGAGCGAAAGACAAAAGAAGCTAGT
>NZ_JBQHVU010000072.1:0-602 GCF_052064335.1 Candidatus Weimeria sp. HCP3S3_B5
TGATTCTCTGGCGCTAGCGATAGCGCCTCTTGCTTAAAAAGCATTTGTGTTCTTTCCAGATTTTCATCTGGAAGACCTCTTTGGTTTTTCTCGGATGTCTTTGCATTTCTTTATAGAAATACTAAACATTGCATTAGATATTTGATTGTCTACGAGCTGAGTCATCAGACTGAAGCACTTCGCCAAAAAGCTTGCTTCCATAAGAAGCAACTTCAGACTGATGATTGAGCGATAGCTCTCATGAGCAACGCTTTGCGTTGCGAATGACCTCAGCTCGATTTACAAAAAATCTAAGATTCTGTATGAAGTTTTCAAGGTACTTATCTGACTGACTTTGTCAGTCATCAGGGCCTTCAGTCTCCTGACTGTCCTGATCACCAACAATGGCAATCGCTGCATGGCAGCTATATACTCATCAGATCCGGGTTCCTAAACACTAATCTCTAGCACCCAAGCCCTAAACCTTATTTTTTAATTAATTCCGGCATCCACCTGCTCTTCCATGCCGTTACCAGCATAGTACCATCGGCCGTCTGTGTCTTAACCATCGTGTTCGGGATGTATAACGGGTGTTCCCCACAGACGCATCGACACCGGAAATT
>NZ_JBQHVU010000073.1:0-600 GCF_052064335.1 Candidatus Weimeria sp. HCP3S3_B5
ATGTTCGCAAGGTTGCCCGCACCCACCTTCACCGGCCCGATCTGCGAGCCGTACTCGTCAGAGTCAAGCTCGTAGTTGATGTGGGTGGACAGCTTGAAGTGCCGCGACTTCTCAGCCTCGGCACGCAGTTGATTCTTGATGTTCAGGGAGCCTTTGGCGACGATCAGCCTGACCTTCGCGAGCACTCGGACAGGCACCTGCGACATGTCAGCGACCGCTTCGCGGACCTCGGTTACGTCGATCGATGCACCAGCCATCAGGCCCCTTTCACGATCTCGTCCACGGATACCCGGTAGGCGGTCGCGAAGTCCTTGACCGGCCACGTTTGCGCGACACGGAACCTGCGCCCCACAAGCCCTGGATCGCAGGCGTGCATGCATGTCGCTATGTCGCCGAGTTGCGGCTTGTAGCGGCTAACCGGGAGATGGAGCTGCATCCGCTGCACGACAGCCGACGATGGGCCGATGGTGGTTGACTGCTCGTAGCCCTCGTAGGTTTGGAGCTTGCCTCGCCCCTCATAGACGACCTCTCGCATAGCCTGGTCGCTGTAGCCGGACTCGGACATCTCACCCGTGTCCCGCTCAATGCGCCATTGTGAGG
>NZ_JBQHVU010000074.1:0-513 GCF_052064335.1 Candidatus Weimeria sp. HCP3S3_B5
GCACAAAACAGTCCGGCGGGTTCGAATTTTTCCCAAGCGCGGTGAGATGCCGCGCTCTCGTTCTCTGCCGTGAGATGCGGCAAAGGAGGCTCCAGAATCATGGCGAAAGGTGCTCGTATCCGCTCTGGGCCTATGCCGGACGAGAACTCTGCACGGTCTGATGCTCGCGGCTACAGGCTGGAGGATTTGCCAGCGTCCGGCTATGACGGCCCGGTGCCCGACTTTCCACTGCCCAACGTGACTGATCGTGAGTCTGAGGTATGGGAGTGGGCGTGGCGGACTCCGCAGGCGTGCGCGTGGTCGATGGACGTGTCGGGGTGGCTGGTGCGTTCGGTGGCGATGTGGACTCGGCTGTCTGTCCGGTGTGAGGACGCCACCGTGTCGGCCCCGGTGCTGGGGCAGTTGCATCGTTTCGCTGAGCACATCGGCTTGACGCCTGCTGGTTTGGCAGCTCTGGGGTGGGAGATCACAACCCGCACCGCCTCGTCAGTCGAGGCTGAGGCTGCGACGCCC
>NZ_JBQHVU010000075.1:0-476 GCF_052064335.1 Candidatus Weimeria sp. HCP3S3_B5
TGATGGTCTGAAGACCGCATTTGTCGATGGGACGTGGAATTCGAATCTGGCATACAGACCGGAATTTTTATCCAATGATTACGAAAACGGACAGAAGGTTCTTGTCTCGATAGAGAAGGAACTCTTAAGCTGTGAAGAATTTTTTATCAGCGTGGCTTTTATTACTGATGGCGGAGTGGAGTCTCTTATCGGAGTACTAGACGAGCTTCAGAAAAAGGGTACTCCTGGAAAAATCCTGACCACGGATTATGATACTTTTACACAGCCGAAAGCGATAAGACGATTACTGGATCTGTCAAATATTGAACTTCGTATGTACAGAACCGGGAAAGGTGATGGCTTTCACACAAAGGGATATATATTTGACTCAAACTTCGCACTTTAAAAAGTGCCTTTGTACCTTGAAAAATCAATAAAAAGTGGCAATTAAAAAGGCAGAATCGCCTTATATCTGGTATAATAGTTTCGACCAAAAA
>NZ_JBQHVU010000076.1:0-422 GCF_052064335.1 Candidatus Weimeria sp. HCP3S3_B5
GGCCGAACATCTCGACGGGAGCGAGACGCGCGAAGATTGGCCAGCTTCCTCGGGAGGGTCGCGGGCAGCATATCGTCAGGTCGCGTCGTGAATGACACGTCGAAACGCAGCTTGTGCCCCCTCTTGCCGTATTCGCCACCGTCGAGTTCAGAGGTCTTCCACCCCAGTGATCTGACCAGCGAGCGGGCGCCTCTGATGAGTCGCATGTCGGTGTTCGTGAAGGTGGACCTTCCCGTCTTCTTGTGGATGGTTCCGTCGGAATCCATAAGCCCTTGGAGGAGCTGCAAGCGCTGCTCACGGGAAGCGGTCAGGTAAATGTCTGGGATGTGCTTGTTCTTGAGCACACCAAGCGCACGGAGGGCGCCTGTGAAGCGCCCATACCCACCGACTTGGAATCCAATGCGGTAGCAGTTCTCCGAGTC
>NZ_JBQHVU010000077.1:0-409 GCF_052064335.1 Candidatus Weimeria sp. HCP3S3_B5
CTTTCATAAATCCCAACAATGAGAACAAAAACGGAATAACAGCAAGTAAAGCGAAGGAAAGATCCTCCGCTTTACTTGTGATGCATTCAGTTCTTCTGTGAATAGTAACGACCTCCCACCTCCCACCTGTTCATACGTTCGAAAAAGCTTGCAAAATAATCATATCCATGATAAAATATTACCAGTAACAATTTACAGGAGACAGAGGAGAGTATGATAAACAGAAGCGAAGACGCCACAGGTATACTCCTTTTGTCGCCATATGTGCAAGGAAAGGAGAATTATGAACGAGAAAGAAACTTTGCCTGCAGCAGAAATGGACAGGGAGCGCCTGGAGCGCGAGCATCAGAAGGATCTGGAGCGGATCAGGGGATTTCGCCTGATAGATGACGATTTCATGAATGTCTGC
>NZ_JBQHVU010000078.1:0-380 GCF_052064335.1 Candidatus Weimeria sp. HCP3S3_B5
GCTCTGTTCCGTCATCCCTTATTTCGCAGTTCACATATACTATATGCTCTCCATCTCCAAATGGTTTCCCTGAGCCTCTGATGATCCTTTCGATCCTGTATATCTGCTGATCATCTCCGAGCACATCATTTTCAGTGATAAAGATCACATAGGTCTCCGGGAGCATGGTAAAATCCTCGCTTGGCTTCAGGCTGTGAGAATCAAGTATACTGGAATGATAGCGGGCTCTTTTGGGATTGGCTCCACTGTCCGAGCGCTGGATCTCTACATTCATCTGTGTGCCGTCATCCTCAACCGCAAGCACATCCAGATAGAGGTCCCTGCCAACAAGGTTCTTGAAATTCCGCTGTGTACGCACCTGCTTTACAAAAACCTGTCTG
>NZ_JBQHVU010000079.1:0-362 GCF_052064335.1 Candidatus Weimeria sp. HCP3S3_B5
TGTTGAGGTTGTTTACTAGCCATTGTGAGTTCCTCCTGGGACTATCTCTATTATAGTCTTATTCCTTGGAATAACTCACTTTAACTTGTACTATTTATATTCTAGCACCACAAAGACGGAGACAGTCTCCCACAGATCAATCTCGCACTGCTCTTTGGCGAAAAATCCGGTCTCCCGTTCTACTACCGGAAGCTTGCAGGGAACATCCCCGATGTCAAAACAGTCACTGAACTGATCCGTGAACTGGACATCCTCGGGTATAAGAAAGTCAAGCTGGTTATGGACCGTGGATACTACAGTGCTGATAACATCAACGGTTTGTATAAGCAGCACTATAAGTTCCTTGTCGGCGCCAACACAAC
>NZ_JBQHVU010000080.1:0-328 GCF_052064335.1 Candidatus Weimeria sp. HCP3S3_B5
AAATATCGCTGAAGACATCATCAAGTTTGAGATTGGATACAGTAAGACAGTTGTGGGCACGGTTCTTTTCACCTGTTATCATGTTGGTGAGCTTGAAACGGTATCTTACAACCTGGATTCCCGGAATTCCAACCTATGTTGCCACTATGAAAACGGCTGAAAAGCCGCATAAATACTGAAAAAATGACATGTTTTCATTGCCTTCTCCTACATAGTATGGTATAATAATACCAAGCTATGAAGCAGGAGGAATGAAGATGTCCAGTATCATTCGAAGCCTTGATAAACGGAGCGGGATCACTTATGTCTACCAGTCAACCTCGTACTG
>NZ_JBQHVU010000081.1:0-327 GCF_052064335.1 Candidatus Weimeria sp. HCP3S3_B5
CGGCAATGAGGCGACAGCTATCAGCGGCCTAAAAGCCGGGTTTAAGTCACTCTTTATTGAATTTTCAAGGTGCTACGCGGTATTTTATACTGCGAAGTTTGAGTTAATAATTAAATTAGCACGACAGGTAGATATCTGTCAACTATTTTTATCGCCACGATTTATTTTTGCTCCAAATACTACAAAAAATTAACGCTAGCTGTACAGAATATGTTATTATCCTGGATTCCCGGAATTCCAACCTATGTTGCCACTATGAAAACGGCTGAAAAGCCGCATAAATACTGAAAAAATGACATGTTTTCATTGCCTTCTCCTACATAGTGT
>NZ_JBQHVU010000082.1:0-327 GCF_052064335.1 Candidatus Weimeria sp. HCP3S3_B5
CACGTATATCTGGACCTATGAGAGTGGATACATATATCTTACCAGCATCATGGATCTGTATTCTCGTAAGATCATCGCATGGACGCTCACACCCACGATGGAGGTCTCATGCGTTGTCGATACCGTCAATAAAGCGAAAGCCTCAAGGCCTACTTCTGAGCCGCTTATCATCCACAGTGACTATGCCGAATTCGGGATAATTCCGACAGAGGCAGTCAGTACGTCAGCGAGGCCTACAGAAAAGCCACAGAGGGCATGCAGAGGAGCTACTCGCATAAAGGCTACCCATACGATAACGCCTGTATAGAATCGTTCCATTCTCTGATA
>NZ_JBQHVU010000083.1:0-322 GCF_052064335.1 Candidatus Weimeria sp. HCP3S3_B5
CAACAGCTTAGAGGATTTACACAAACTGAAACCGATTATGGAGGCAACGAATTTAAAAGTAAATAAGAGCCAGATAGCAAGGGAACTTAACATAGACAGGAGAACCGTGGATAAGTATATAAACGGCTTTGAGAAGTCAAAGCATAGGGCTTCAACGAACTGTATTACTCCATACATGGATACGATCAGGGAACTTCTTTCAGATGAGAACCAGCAGTTATTCTATTACCGCCGAGTGTTATGGCAGTACCTGAAGGACAACCATGGCTATATCGGATCCTATCCAAACTTCTGCAACTATCTGAATGCGGTTCCAGAGTTC
>NZ_JBQHVU010000084.1:0-316 GCF_052064335.1 Candidatus Weimeria sp. HCP3S3_B5
GGTCTCATACTCATCGATATAATCTGCAGCCAGCACAGTACTATCTGAATTCCAGAGCTGATTCCATTCATCCTTTATCCTCCTCAGCAGTTCTCCGTCTCCGGTCGAAACTGTCTTCACATTCCACTCTTTATTCGCTGTAAGTGCAGCAGACGTCAGATTCGAACTACCTATGATGATCCTGTATAGTCCGCTCCTCTCAAATACTCAAACTTCGCAGTATAAAATACCGCGTAGCACCTTGAAAATTCAATAAAGAGTGACTTAAACCCGGCTTTTAGGCCGCTGATAGCTGTCGCCTCATTGCCGGTCGGAG